>NZ_JAMDLQ010000003.1:0-2236 GCF_024705715.1 Clostridium sp. LY3-2 | reverse complement strand
AAGTAATTCCTTTAAATAGTAAAACTGAAAGTTATGATAGCTATGAAGAAGGATTTAAAGCTATTAAAGAAAAGGCAACTAAAAAAGATATGATACTTGGAGCTGGATCGCTTTATATGATAGGAGAACTTAGAGGTATAATTAAAAAGGAGATGCAATAATTAATGCTTAATTTAACTTTTTTAGGCACAGGCGGGGGGATGCCTATGCCATACAGACATCTTTCTTCTTCAGTTATGAAATTTAGAGGAAGAAAAATATTAGTAGATTGCGGGGAGGGCACTCAGATATGGTGTAGGGAGTATAACGTTGGGTTTAAGAGTTTTGATATCATACTTATAACTCACCTTCACGGAGACCATATAAACGGCTTAAACGGTATGCTATCTACTATAGGGAATTGTGGTAGAGAAGAAAAAATAATTATAATTGGACCTTTTGGTTTAAAGAAAGCCTTAGAAGGACTTTTAGTTACAGCAAGCCACCTTCCTTTTGAAATAGAAGTAATCGAAGTAAAGAAATCAAACTTACACTTTAAAATAAAAGATGATTCTTTAAAACCTTGTGATAAAAGAGATAGTGAGATAGATATTAAAACTATAGAATTAGAACATTCAATCGAATGCATAGGTTATGACTTTGAATTTATTAGAAAAAGAAAATTCGATGTAGATAAGGCAATTAAAAATAAAGTCCCTAAAGCTCTGTGGAGTAAGCTTCAAAAAGGAGAGGACAATATTTCTTTAAACGGTGAAATTTTTACAAAAGAAATGGTTTTAGGTGAAAAGAGAAAAGGTATCAAAGTCTCTTATATAACAGATACAAGGCCTATAGACTCTATAAAAGACTTTATAGTAAATAGTGATTTATTTATCTGCGAAGGGACTTACGGGGATGATTTAGACATTAATAAAGCTATAATAAATAAACATATGACGTTTAGAGAAGGTGCTATTTTAGCAAAAAAGGCTAAAGTTAAGGAATTAATATTTACTCATTTTTCACAAGCATTACTACATCCAGACCATTATTTAAAAAATGCAATAGAAGAGTTTGAGAATTCTAAATTAGCTAAAGACGGGTACGAAATTGAATTAAATTTTAATGATTAAAAAAGAAGGGTATGTCCCTTCTTTTTTTAGCTTAAATGTTTTTCTTTAATTTCTTTTAAAGCTTTTGCAAGTTGGTCTGGGCATGAAGTTTCTTTAGTGCCACATGTAATTCCGTCTAATCTTTTAATAGCTTCATCTATTTCCATACCTTTAACTAGTTCTGATATTCCATATAGATTTCCAGGACATCCTCTTACAAATTTAACTGATTTAATAACTTCACCTTCTACTTCGATTTGAATTTCAGTAGAACATACTCCTTTAGTTTTGTATGTAACGATAAAAATCACTCCTAACTTTTAAAACATAGTTATTATTATACTTAGATTTTTCCTTTTAGTGAAGAGGAAAATTTTATTTTAAAAAAATAGATGTTCCAAGCTGTAGTTTTAAGTCATATTATATATAAATAATTCTTATTTCTATATTTTGGAGGTGCTTTCTTTGAGCTTTATTTATGTATGCAACACTTTTGATAATAGTATAAGCAAAGTTAGGTTAAAGGATTTTTATGTAGATGAGATTAAATTTAATGATGATTTGAAAGAAGGACCTTTTGAGATAGAGAGATGGGAAGAAAGAATAGTAATCACAAATACATATAGTGATTCTATTTCTATTTTAAATAAGGAATTAGAAGTTTTAAATAAGATTTATGTTGGAAAAGCTCCAAAATCAATTTCAATAGATGATTACAATTCTTATATATCATGTTCTGAAAGTAATTCTTTAAGTAAGGTGAATTTAAAGAATGGTGAAATAGAATGTATTAGGGGTGATTTTAATTATCCTTATAAATTAGAATTTTTAAAAGAAAAAGGTATTATATTAGTTTGTAACCTTTTTAGCGAAAGAATAGATCTAATAGAAAAAGAAAGGTTAGAAAGAGTAGGTAAGATAGAACTTTCAGGAAGTCCAACTTGCATAAAAATATCAAAAAGTAGAGATCATTTATTTGTAGCAGAAGAAAGTATAAATTTATACGGTAAAAGTTATTTAAATATATATAATACAAAAAATTTTAATTTAGAAAAAAGTTTTGTTTTAGGAGAACTTCCGTCTGATATTTTTGAAACAGAAGAAGAGATTTTAGTTAGTAACTTTGGTGATGGAAGTATAAATAT
>NZ_JAMDLQ010000029.1:0-31597 GCF_024705715.1 Clostridium sp. LY3-2 | reverse complement strand
ATCCTTTTACGACTTCTTTGTATGGAGTTATTGGAACTACTAATCTTGCATTTATTTTATCTGGATTCATAAAGATACTTCTATCCATCTCTTTAAATGCATAACCTTGATCTAAATCATCTAATCTTACAAAGGCACCAATTTCAGTTCCGTATCCTATTATATCTCCATCTTTAATTTTAAATGTTCCCATATCATCAAATAATATAGTCATATCTGAAATATGCTCTTCACTTAATGTTCTAAATGCCTCTAAACTCTCTGACTTTCCAGCACCACTATCTCCCATTATTACAACATTTGCAGTCTTTCCATCTTTTAAAGTTATATTAACCATAGCACCATGTATAGGAAGACATTTCTTCTTCATCATTTTAAGGTTATGAAGAGTTAATGTCATCTTTTTTAAGTATCCAAAATAATCTACATCTTCTGAGTGGCTAACATAGCCTACCATTATATCATTATCTAGATCATCATAAAATACTGTGTGAAGTTCTTCCCCATCCTCTTTTGCACCATATACATAAACTATATCTGGCTTTGTTCCTCGACATTCTTCTTTTCTAGCCATTTCAAAAAGGTTGCAAAGAGTGATTCCGTGTTCCATAAAGTCTCTATGAAAATAAATATAAGCTAGTGATTCTCCAACTTTAGCAGGATAACAGAACCAATGGTCTTTATTTATATTTGCATATTTTAAAGGATTTTCCTTAGTTTCACTAAACATACCTTTTCTAGTATTTCTTTTTGGGTAAGTTATAAAAGGTGTCTCAAGTAAAATACTATCTATAAATGGAATATCTTCTAAAACTTCATATCCTCTTGGAATAGGCCATAAAAGTTTATTTATCATAATACAAGAATTCCCACCTACTGGTATTTGTCTAAATACCTTTGGTTGAACTCCTAAAACATTCTTTTCTACTTTTCTATATAATCTTAATATTAATTTTGATAATCCGTCGTTTGCCTCTGTAAAATTAACTTGTGCTAAGCCGTTATCAACTTTTCCCCCATGGATAACAGCATATCTTTCAAGTCTTCTCCAAAGTAAATAAAGCTCTTCTATCATTCCTATAAATTCGTCTTTATTAGATAATAGCTCTTCAAAATCATCTCTATCTTCTATAATTTCTTGAACATCCATAACTGTTAAATATTTTATTACCTTATTAAGTTTCTTTCTAAGTGATATTACATCGTCTGTTTTTAATGATTTACTTAAATATCTAAAACTTAAAGTTTTCTTTTCTTTAACCTTTTTTAAATACAGTTCAAGTACACGTCTAAACCCTTCACTTTCTATTAGTCCCTCAAAAGTAACACAGTATTTTGAAGTAAAATTGATTAATACTTTATCATTGCTTATTGAAAATTCTTTTCTCATTTAACTAACCCCTTTTGAAATTTTTTATATTTAAAAATTGCATTTATTTGCTTTTTTTCATCTTTTACGGTTATTATAGCATACAAAATGCAATTTTGAAAATATATTTTTTTCATTTTACCTAAATAGTCTATATATAAAATACATATGTCTACAATTTTCCGTCTGAGTTTCGTTTACAGTTTAAACTTTTTATGTAAATTACTGTATTTATATATCTAAAAATGTTTTATATTAAAAATAAAAAAACTTAGCAAATTTTTGCTAAGTTTTTCGAATTTAAACTTTTATTCTATTTTCTTTTACTATCTTTTCTAATTCTTCTGTTAGATTTTTTTCCTCTTCTTTAGTTAAAGACTCTGTATCTATAGCTTTACCAAAGACTATAGTTACTTTGCCTGGTATAAACGATCTATTATCTTCAAAACATTTTGAAGTACCATCTATTGATACTGGCACTATTTTAACCTTTGCCTTTGTAGCAAGCTTCATGCTTCCTTTTTTAAATTCATGAATTTCTCCATCTTTTGACCTTGTACCTTCTGGAAATATTGCCATATTATATCCCCTTTTAAGATATTCAACTCCCTTTGTAATTACTTTTACAGCATCACGAGGATTTGATCTATCAAGCGGAACACAGTTCATACTTTTTACCCAAAAACCTAGTATAGGTACCTTTAATACTTCCTTTTTTGCAATAAACCCTAAATCTTTTTTGCAAGCATACCTTAAAACTGGTATATCTAAAATACTTTGGTGATTACCTATAAATACACAGGTCTCTTTTGGAATATTTTCTTCTCCCTCAATTTGTATATCCATCCCAACAGTATTTATTGTAAACTTACACCATTTTAAAAATACATCATCACCATACTTAAAAGCCTCATCTTCACCATACTTTTTAAGTATGTGGTTAAATTTTATTCCTTTAATTCTTAACCCTATCATATAAAGTCCATACTTTATATATTTAAAAATTTTCATTTATTTATCACCTCTAAAATTACATACCATGTATAAAATTATTTTTTATCTAACTACACTATTATATAATGGTATAATAAAACAGTCTAGACTTATACTTAAAGGGAGGAATATATGAATAAAAAATTCAAATTATTAATTTCTATATTTGTAGTTTTTTCATTAACGTTTTTAGTGTCTTGTAATACTTCTAAAGAAGCAAGTACTAACACTTCTAGCGATATAAAAACCGAAATGAAAGTACATTATATAGATGTTTCACAAGGGGATAGTGAGCTAATCCAAGTTAACGGTAAAAATATGCTAATAGATTCTGGATCTAGATCAAGCGAAAAAGATTTAATAAACTATTTAAATAGTTTAAAGATAAAAAAATTAGATTACGTTATAGCAACGCATCCCCACGAAGATCATATAGGGAATATGGATGAAGTAATTAAAAACTTTGAAATTGGTGAGTTTTATGCTCCAAAAGTAACAACAACAACTAAAACTTTTGAAGATATGATTAAAGCTCTAAAATCTAAAAACTTAAAAATAAATGTTTTAAATGAAAATACAAATAGCATAGACCTTGGTAAAAATACAAAGGTACAAGTATTTTCTCCTAAAGAGGATTTCAAAGATAAAGATTTAAATAACTACTCACCTATTATGAAAATTACATATGGTAAGAACTCATTTTTATTTACAGGAGATGCTGAAACCCCTGTAGAAGAATATGTTTTAAGTAAAGGCTACAATATAAGTTCTGATGTATTAAAGTCAGGCCACCACGGTTCTAAAACATCTTCTTCAGAGAAGTTTTTACAAAAGGTTGACCCGTCAGTTACTATCATTTCTTGTGGTACAAACAATAAATACGGACACCCAAACAAAGAAACTTTAGAAAAACTTTCAAAAGTTAAAAGTAAAGTTTATAGAACTGATAAAGACGGAAATATTGTATTAATTAGTAATGGAACTGATATAGTTAAAGAAAAATAATAAAAGTACAAGCTTTGCTTGTACTTTTATTCTATTAAATAGCCTCTTCCTTTAATCGTCTTAACTACATCACTTTTTAGCTTCTTTCTTAAATTTTTAATTTGTGCATCTACTATTCTATCTGTCCCAAAATAATCATAGCCCCAAACTTTATCTAAAATTTTTTCTCGACTTAATATATTTCCTTTATTTAATATTAAAATCTTAAATATTTCAAATTCCTTTTTAAGTAGATTTAAGTTTTCTTCATTAAATTTTACTATGCACTTTTCTAAATCTAAAGTATATTCTTTGTGATTTAGAATCTCTTTATTTAATTTATTTGCCCTTCTTAAAATAGCCTCTATCCTAATTAAAAGCTTATTTGGAGAAAAAGGCTTAGTTATATAATCATCTGTTCCATTTTTAAATGCTTTTATTTCTATTTCTTCACTATCTAGGGCTGTAATTATGAGAGCTGGATTACTTGAAACAGTTCTAATTTCTTTTAAAATATCTAACCCGTTGCCTTTTGGAACCATTATATCTATTATATAAAGGTCATACTCTTTTTCATAAATTTTATTTGTAGCAGTTTCTCCATCAAAACAAGTTGTTACGTTAAATCCGTTATAAATCAAATAACTCTCTATTATTTTATTTAAATTTTTATCATCTTCTAAAACAAATATATTTAATCCCAAGTGTATTCCCCCTTTAAGTTTATTTTAAATAAAACCCCTTCTTTATAATTATTAAAATAATAGCTATACCCTAATGCATCTAAGCATTCTTGTACTACATATAGACCTATCCCTCTTCCTGTAGTTTCTTTTTTATTAGAACCTCTATATAAAGGCTTAAATAAAAAGTTTAAATCTTCTTTTGTTAATCCTTCACACTCATTATAAAAGTGTAACGTAAATCCCTTTGAATAAATTCTTACTTTAGAATTATTGTTTGCATATTTAAAAGAGTTTTCAATTATATTAACTAAAGCTCTCTTAAGTAATCTTTTATCTGTAAAAACAGTTAGTCTTTCGTCTATATCTAAGTTTAATATCAAATCCTTATTATAGATGAATTCTTCAAAGCCGTAAGCTATTTCATCTATAAGTAAATTAATATTAATCTCTTCCCTTCCTTTAAGTTTACAATCCATCTTAGTTACATCTAGCATTTCATTAGAGATCTGACTTAATCTTTCTGAAAGTTTTCTACATTCTCTTATATATTTATCTCTATTAGTATAGGGATAAACTAAGTCAAGCATCCCTTCTAAAATTCCATTAAGCCCACCTATAGGTGTTTTAATTTCATGAGATAAACTTAGCATAAGCTGCCTTTTATATGTTTTCTCTTTTTCTAAAGTTTTTAAGTTAGAATCATAATCTTCGTGAAGTTTATCTATCTTTTCAGTAAGGATAGTAAACTCATCTCTAACTACACTTTCACTATATCTATAATCCTCTCCCTTAAAAATTGAATCTATGTATTTATTTACTCCTGATATCTTTTTATATAAAACCCTTGATAAAAATAAAGATATGCTTAGATTTGATATGATAATAAAAATAGAATAAACTACTAAAATCACAATTATTTTTTTATCATCTTCTATACCTTTGTCTAATTCAGTTAATAAGTTAAAGATTAAAATATTTCCTAAAAACAATGATATAAGAGTACATATAACTGAATATAAAATTATTTTACTTTTAACGCTTAGCCTCATTTCTCCCCCTAATTTTAATTAGGCCATGCTAAAAATAGCATGACCAAAATTTTACCCTATCACTTCTTTAAATAGATCTTCCGCTTCTTTAGAAGTTTCACTCATAACCTTTTTATAAAATTCTAATTGAGTTTCACCTTCTTTATATTCTCTAACTAAAACATTATCGATTTCTCCATCTCTAATTAAAACAACCTTATCACAATAACTTCCCATAAGTTGATCGTGAGTTACCATAACTACTGTTATTCCCTCTTCTAAGTTTAACTTTTTTAAAATATCTAAAATCTCGATAGATTTTTTAGAATCTAAAGCACCTGTAGGTTCGTCTGCAAAAATTATTTCTGGTTCGTTACTTAAAGCCCTAGCTATAGAAACCCTTTGCCTTTGTCCTCCTGAACATTCAGAAGGGTATTTTTTTAAAATATCTTCTATCCCAAGTTTTTTACTTAAGCTATTTACTTTATTTATAGATTCCTCTTTATCTTTTCCATTTATTATTAAGGGAGCCATTATATTTTCTTCATTTGTTAAAGTCTCTAAAAGATTACACTCTTGAAATATAAAACCTATATTCTCTTTTCTAAATTCACTTATTTCGTAATTTGCCATATTTTTTACATTTTTATCTTTTAGATAAAGTTTCCCTTTAGTAGCCTTATCAATTGTAGATATTATATTTAAAAACGTTGACTTCCCAGAACCTGAAGGACCCATAACCCCTATAAATTCTCCATAATTTATATCTAAATTAATATCAGAAAGTGCTTCGTATTTATTTTTATATTCTCCATAAACTTTATATACATTTTCTAATCTAATTATTCTCTCCATAATTTACTTCCCCCCTTAAGTCTAAACCTTCCTTTTTTAAAACTTCTTTTTCACTCTTTTTATATAAATCATTTTCAATTTTTATTTTCGTATAATTCATAACAATAATAAAAGATATAGTTATAGGAATTAACAATATTCCTATTAGTAGTAGTCCATAAGACACTTCAGAAATTTTACAAAGACTATAAACTATTATATTACCTAAAATTATTATCATAGGAATCCCAAATAAAAATGTAAAAACAATTATCATTTCTTTTCTAACTATCTCTAAAACTTCACTTTTAGTAAATCCTAAAAGGTCTAGCTTTTTTGCTCGGCTATAAACATTTGAAAAGTTTAAAATACATCTATATACAATACCTGTACAAATAATAAAGCTCATTAAAGTAATTACAATAATTATATTTTCTTTCATACCTTGAAAGTTATATATTTCCATACCAGCTTTAAGTAATATTACTATAGATGTAACAAAGAGTATTATAAATAAATTAACTTCTTTTACGTTAGATAAACCATTAGACCAATAGATCATTCTTTTTCTCTTATATAAATACCCTGTCCTTTTTAACAAATTCAATAGATCTTCTTTTATATAATTAAGTCCAAAAATTGATATTATACTTATTATAGTTAAAAGATATAATAACCCATCAGCTCCTTTAAATGTAGGATTTGTAAAGGCAAAAATCAAAGGCAAACTAATTAAAATTAAAATTAAAAAAACTGGAATTTTTATAATTCTCTTATCATCTAATCTTCTCTCTTCTTCTCCTTTTAAAAGCCCGATAATATCATTTCTATAAACATATCCTATATCTAAAAAACTAACTATTATAAGTTGTAATAAACAATAAACTACACTTACAGATATTACTTCTAGATTGAAGAATAATATAGATGAATCTACACCCATTATCATATATATTACTTTATTAAATATTGGAGAAATTAAAAATCCTATGAAGCACCCAACTAATGCACCTCCAAAACAACTTCTTAAGTTTGTGTAAAGCAAAAATCTAAGTGCATCAACAAAACTTCCTCCACTATAAATTAAAAAAGCTAATGATTTAGATTTCTTTTTGATAAAGATATAATTACATAATACGATTACAACTGTTGCAAAAATTAAAAGAATCAAAACATTTTCACGCATTACATATTCTAATGATAATTTTGCAATTGTTTCAGGATAATAATAACTTGCAGGAACATACCTCTCTACATATCCTGACTTTGGATAGATATTATAATTATATATCATATTTATAATATTAAATAAACAGATACTAATTATGATAATTACTCCAGTAAACAAATTATTTTCTTTTTTTTCAGAATTAAAAATATTTCGAGTAAATGAATAAATCCCCATTCCCTTTCTCCTTTCCTCTTATTACCATTATAATAAATCTTCAATATGAAATTAAAATGAAATAGATAAAAAAAAGCAAATTCTAAATCTAGAATTTGCTTTTTTAAGTATTTATTATTAAATTAAATTTCTTCTATTTCTTCGTTTAAGACTTCTATTTCCTCATCTAAAACTTCTGTTTCTTCTTTTATATATTCATTCCAAGTAGTAAATATATAATATAGATTAACTACATCTTGTTCGTTATATAGGAGAATTTTTTGAATTTTACCTTCTGGCATTCTTTTTATATAATCGCTATCTTTTAAAACCTTATGGAAAGTCTTAGCTAAATTTGAACCACTAATAACTTCCCCTTCTCTTTCGATACCAAAAATCTTTTCTAAATTTTTTAGCCCTATAGAAGTCTTCATATATTTTTCGTAATATTTTTGTAAGTCAACTGATTCAAAATTTTCATTAAAATCATATTCAATTGAGTATTTTTTGAATAGGTAGTTAATTACTGTGAAATCATTATTTCCTGAAAAAGTAGATATTCCCTTTTTCCCTTTTTCTTTCATATCTTCAAAATATCTTAATGCTAAAATTAAGATATCTTTTATTTCTTTTTTATTTTCGATCATATATTGAGTAGATGTTAAGGTATTATCTTCTTTATTAAATACACATGCCCCAAATACACCAATACACTTTGGCTTTTTGTAAACATAATGTTCTAAATCAAAAAATATTATATCCTCAGGCATTAAATTATTAGTTGTTTCTAAAAACTTTTCTTTAATTCCTCTTTCTACATTAATAATGTCCTCTTTTATAATCACAGCACCACTCTTTTCTACTCAACAATTTGAATTTCGTCTACATTTAATTTATATGTTACGTCTTTTCTTTCAACTATAACATTTATTTTTGATTTTAATTCTTCATCATTCATAACATTTTTTAATAGCTCTCTAGTAGGGTTCATGCAATAAGGATTTTGTACGTTACAAAGCATTGTATAATCTCCTGCAGTATCACCATATGCATAACTATTTTTTAAATCTATGTTATATTTTTCAGTAAGTTCGTTTATAGCTTTTTGCTTACTTTCGCTATCCCACATAGGAATAACGTCTCCTGTGTAGTTTCCTTCTTCATCTAAAGTGTAAACTGCACCTTTATAATCATCAAAGTCGTATTTGTTTGCCATTTCGCTAACGAGTTCTAAAGGAGAACCTGAAACTGCAATAACTATATGCCCTTGTGATTTGTGCCATCTTATTCTATCTCTAGTAAAGGTATATACTCTATCACCTTTTTGCTCTATAACTTTTTTAGCTATAAATTCCATCTGATCTTTTTTAAAGCCTTTAATTGCATCTACATATATATCTACCATTTTTAAAAGGTAATCATCGTAATCCCCTTGCCTTTTATCCCACTTTAAAAAATCAGGTCTTACTTCATTATACCATTTTTCTGGTTCTATTAATTCATATTTAATCATCTTTTTAAATACTTCTGTAATTAATCCTTCTCTATAGATAGTTCCATCTATATCGAAAAATGCAGCTATGTTCTTTTTCATCATTATTTCCTCCTTAGCTATATCCTTTCTTAATATTATACTTAATTTCTTCCAATTTGCAAAAGTAATATGAATAATTATTAATAATATTTCATTTGCAAAAATAGGAATTACCCATTGACCTTTTACCTACACTAGAGTATTATAATAATGTTATGATATTGATTTTCATTGTGAGGTGTATGTGATGAACTTAAACGGATTAAGACCTGGCGAGTCAGGTATAATAGAGAAAATAGAAGGTAATAATAAATTAACTAAGAGACTTTTTGCTCTTGGATGCATAGAAGGAACAGAAGTTAAGATGAAAACTGTAGCTCCTCTTGGAGACCCTATAATAATTAATTTTAGAGGATTCGATTTAGCTATCAGAAAAAAAGATGCAGAAAATATTATCTTAAGTGCATAAGGAGGAATTAAACGAATGATTAAAATTGCACTTTTAGGTAACCCAAACGTTGGTAAAACTACTTTATTTAACGAACTTACAGGTTCTAAGCAATACGTAGGAAACTGGCCTGGTGTTACTGTTGAAAAAAAAGAAGGTTACTTTGACGGTAACTCTATTGTAGACCTTCCTGGAATTTATGCTATGGACACCTTTTCTAATGAAGAGAAAGTAGCTAAAAACTTTTTAGAAAATGACGAAGTAGATCTTATCTTAAATATAGTAGATGGATCAAATTTAGATAGAAACCTTTATTTAACTACTCAACTTAAAAAATATAACAAGCCTATAATTCTTGCCATTAATATGATTGATGTAGTTGAATCTAGAGGTCACAAAATAGATTACGATAAACTTTCAAAAGAATTAGATGTAACTGTCATTCCGATTTCAGCTTCAAAGAAAAAGGGATTAGACACTTTAAAAGAAACTATTAAAAATAACTCTTTCAAAACACCTAAAGATTCTTTAGATTATGATTTTAAAACAGAGAAAGAAGCTTATACATACATCGAAAAAGTGGTAAACAAATGTGTACTTAAAAATGATTCAGATTCAAAAACCTTAACGCAAAAATTAGATAAATTTTTATTAAATCCAATTTTAGCTTATCCACTTTTTATTTTAATTATGGTACTTATGTTCCAGTTTACTTTTTCTTGGGTTGGACAGCCTATTTCAGATAAACTAGACTTTTTACTTAACGAATCATTTATGCCGTGGCTTACAAGTGCGTTAGCTAGTACTTCACCTTGGTTCCAATCTTTAATAGTTGATGGTATAGTAGGTGGTGTTGGTGGAATAATCGTATTACTTCCTATTATTCTTGCATTATTTATTTGTATAACTTTCTTAGAAGATAGTGGTTATATGGCAAGAGTTGCTTTCTTAATGGATAAACTAATGAGAAAGATGGGACTTTCAGGTAAAGCATTTATTCCTATGATTGTAGGTTTTGGTTGTACTGTTCCAGCTATTATGTCAGCTAGAACTTTAGAAAGTGAAAAAGATAGAAAACTTACAGCACTTTTAGTTCCTTTGATGTCATGTAACGCAAGACTTCCAGTCTACGCTTTATTTGCATCAATATTTTTCCAAAAGAATCAAGGACTAATCGTTGCATCACTTTATCTTTTAGGAATTGTAGTTGCTTTTATACTTGGAATAATTTTTAAAAGCACTATCTTCAAAAAGGATGAAGAACCTTTTATAATAGAATTACCAAACTACAAGCTTCCTCAATTAAAATCTATCGCTAAACAAACATTTGATAAAGCTAAAGGATTTTTAAAGAAAGCTGGAACTATAATATTTGCAATGAGTGTAGTTATTTGGTTCTTATCAAACTTTAATTTAAACGGAATGGTTGAAAATATAAACGATAGTATACTTGCACAAATCGGTTCTGTAATTGCACCAATTTTCTCACCACTAGGTTTTGGAAACTGGCAATCAGCAGTATCATTACTTTCAGGTTTACTTGCAAAAGAAACTGTTATTTCTACTATGGAAATAATATTTAGAGGTGACTTAAATGTAATTTTACCTCAGTTCTTTACAGCAATTTCAGCATATTCTTTCTTAATATTTATATTGCTTTATATTCCTTGTATCTCAGCTGTAGGTACAATGAAAAAAGAATATGGAACTAAGATGACTCTTTTCTCATGTACTTACTTATTTGTAGTAGCTTGGGTTGTTTCATTTATTTTCTATCACGTTGCAAACTTAATTGTATAGTGTAAAGGAGATGACTTTATGGAAATCTTAATAACAGCTGTAATTGTAGTTATAGCTGCGTATATAATCTATAAAAACATTAAAAAATCTTCTAAAGGAGAATGTAACTGTGGCTCTTGCCATAAAAATTGTCCTTCAAGAAAAAAATAAGATGTGGCTTAAAGCCACATCTTATTTTTTATTCTTTAGAATCTTCTTCTGTTTTATCTTTTTTTACATATTCATTTAGTTCTTTAATGTTTTCATCGCCTAGATATTCGTCTATATCGTTATATCTACTTTTAAAGAAAAGTATTAACTTATCATAGTAAACTTTAATAGTTGCAACTGTAGGTGATGCTAGAAGCATTCCGATAGCTCCAAAGAATCCTCCTCCAATTGTTACACCAAGAATTATTAAAAATGGTGAAATACCAACTCTACTTCCTACTATCTTTGGTTCTAAAAACCATGCATCAAATTGCTGAACTGCAAGTAAAAATACAAATACTATTATTGCAAGCATTGGAGATACAAAAACTGAAACAGTAGCACAAACTACCATCCCAACAAAAGGTCCAAAGTATGGAATCATATTTGTAAATCCTACTATTATCGCAAGTAAAATAGCATATGGAACTTTAAATATTATAAGCCCAACTAAAGATATTATACCTATTATTAGTGAATCTAAAGCCTTACTACCTATATATAAACCTATCATTTGGTTGTAAGTTCTTAAAACTCCTAGTATGTTTCTAGTCTTTTCTTTTTTAAATACCATTGTCATCATTATTTTAACTTGTTTTATTAAATTATCTTTATCAGCTAAAACATATATTGAACAAAGGAATCCAAAACCTATCATAACTATATCAGCAGTAATGCTAAGAAGTGATCCTGCTAGACCTTCTAATAGAGATATAAAAATTGTTCCGGCTTTTGTAGAAATGTTTGTAATTATATTTAAAACACCAGCATCTTTTAAAATAGTATACATTTTATCATCTTGAAGAGCTGAATTTATCCAACCTTGAACAGTAGTTATATATTTTGGAACTTCTGTAGTTATTGAAATTATACTATCTATTACAACTGGAACTACATAAACTCCTACAAGTACGATAATTCCTGTAACTAAAACGTAAGTCAGTAATACTGCTAACCCTCTTTTTAGTTTTAATCTCTTTTGGAATAATTTCATTATCGGATTTAAGACATATGCAAATACAAATGCATATATAAAAGGCATAATCACACTAAAAAACTTACCAATAAAATCTAATATCTTTGAGTGGTTTACAAATATTTCGTACCCAACAAATACTACAAGCACTAGTAAGATTATGTCTTTTATCTTAATGTTTCTATCTAGTCCTAAACGCACTTTAACCTCCCCCTTATCTATTTAGTTTTATTATCTAATTGATTATACCATATTAAATTGTTAAGGACTTTAATAAATACTTAAGTTTTTATATTTAACATATTTTTAGCAATTGTCCTTATTTCTTAAATAATTGACTTATTTCTTAATTTTATACTTCTTTTACGTAAAAAAAAGAAGCCAATTAAGGCTTCTTAAATTACATTTTTTCAACTACCTCTATACCAAGTAATCCTAAACCATTTTTAATAACTTGTAAGCTTGCTTTAACAAGGCTTAATCTTGCTATTTTAAGGTTTTCGTCTTCTAAATTTAATACAGAATGAGCGTTGTAGAACTTATTAAATGCTTTAGCTACTTCTATAACGTATCTTGAAATAACTGAAGGCTCTAATTTTTCTATTGCTTGGTGTATATTCTTTTTGAAGCTTTCAAGAGATTTGATTAATTCAAATTCTTCTTTTGAGTTTAATAGTGAATAATCAGGGTTTTCTAAGTTTATACCATTAGCTTTTTCTAATATACTATTACCTCTAGCGTATGAGTACTGAACGTATGGCCCAGTTTCACCTTCAAATGAAAGAATCTCTTTCCAATCAAATATTATATCTTTTTCTCTTGAGTTTTTAAGGTATGTGAATAAAACTGCACCGTACCCTATCTTTTTAGCAACTTCTTCTTTGTTTTCAAGGTCAGGATTCTTTTCATTTATAACTTCAAGTGTTTTTGAAACTGCTTCACTTAAAAGTTCATCTAAAAGAATAACCTTTCCTTTTCTAGTTGACATTCCTCCGTCTGGGAATTTAACTAATCCAAATCCTACGTGAACACAATCTTTTGCCCACTCTTTACCTGCAAGTTCTAACACTTTAAAGAATTGTTTAAAGTGAAGTGCTTGAGGTGAACCTACTACGTATACACACTTATCAAAATCATAAGTATTTTTTCTGTAGTTAGCTGCAGCTAAATCTCTAGTTGCATAAATAGTAGCACCGTCACCTTTAAGAACTATGCAAGGTGGCATGTTGTATTCGTCAAGCATTACAACTTGAGCTCCATTACTTTCAACTAAAAGGTTCTTTTCTTTTAATTCATCTATTATAACTTGCATTTTATCGTTATAGAATGCTTCTCCAGCTAAAGAATCGAATTTAACGTTAAGTGCATCATATACTCTATCGAATTCTTTTAAGCTTAGAGCTCTAAATCTTTCCCAAAGTGCAGTTGCATCTTTATCTCCGTCTTCTAATTTTTTAAAGTACATTCTTCCTTCATCTACTAATGAAGGATCTTTTTCAGCTTCATCGTGGAATTTAACATAAATTCTTAAAAGTTCAGTTATAGGATCCTTTTCTAAAGCTTCTTCGTCAACCCATCTGTTGTAAGCTGAGATTAGTTTACCAAATTGAGTTCCCCAGTCACCTAAGTGATTTAACCCAACTACTTTATAACCTTCTTCTTCGAATAGTTTATAAAGTGAGTTTCCTATTGAAGTTGAGAATAAATGCCCTACGTGGAAAGGTTTTGCGATGTTTGGTGAAGAATATTCAACGCAAACAGTTTTACCTTCTCCTATTTTTGATTTACCGTAGTCATTACCTTCTTTTAGTATAGTTTCAATAGTTTCTTTAGAAAAAGATGCTTTATCTACAAAAAAGTTAACGTAAGGTCCAAAAGCTTTTACGTTTTCAAAACCTTCTCTATTTATCTTCCCTGCAATCTCTTCTGATATCATATTTGGAGCTTTTCTCATAACCTTTGCTAATTGGAAGCAAGGAAAAGCGTAATCTCCCATTTCTGATTTTGGTGGTATTTCAATTAGTTTTTTAATATCTTCAACGTTTAGTTCAACATTATCTTTAATTCTTTCTGCTATTAGTTCTTTATAATCCATTTTGTATCCTCCTTTAGTCTATCTTAAAATATAAAAAAACCGCCTCTTAATAAAAATTAAGAGACGGAAATATTTCTAAATTATCCGCGGTACCACTCTACTTGCATAAAGTACATGCCACTTTTTTTGGTAACGCAAGAAAATATATCTTGCGGCAATCCCTACTCTTTTCGGGTGCTTCTCAGAAGGCTCTGTTTCAAATAACTTATCTTATAAGGCTTACACCATTTCCTTACTCGCTTTAAGAATAGATCATTTTACTTTTCCTCGTCATAGAATTTATATAATTAGCTATCTTTAAGTTATTATACAAAATAAACTTAACTTATGTCAATAATAATAACAAATTTTAGTGCATTTATTTTGACTAAAAAAAATTCATTTTTATTTAACCTTCATTTTTATCTTTCAAATATATTTTATTAATATTTTGGTGTATAATACACGTAAATGTATTTTTTTATTAAGGAGATAAATATGAATAGAATAGGTATTATTGAGATAGGGGCAAATTCTGTTACCCTAATGCTTAGTGAAGTAGATGATGATGGTTATTTTAGAATTATAGATGAACTTAATACATCTATAAGATTATATTCTGATTTAATGGATGGAGATGAGCTTTCAAGTGAAAAAATGAACTCTGCCTTATCTACATTAAGATCTTTTAAATCAATGTGTGAAATCACAGGAGTTAAAAAAATTATTGCTGTTATGTCAGATTCTATTAGAAAGGTTTCTAATAGTTCTGTTTTAGTAGATTTAATTAAAAACGAACTTTTAATTGATATACAACCTTTAAAAAGTGATAAGGAAATATATTTTTCTTATCTTGGTGTAACTAACAGCTTATATATAAAAAATTCTTTAATTATAGATATAGAAGGAGCCTCAACTCATCTTTTATGGGTTAAAGATGATGAAATTAAAGAAAAGGCTACTTTACCTATAGGTTCTTTAAGCTTAACTAACGAATTTAACTTAAGAGATAGAATAAAGGTATCTGATATAGATTCATGTAAAGAATATATAAAAGAACTTTTAGAATCTTCTCCTTGGCTTAAAGAAAATAAATTTGATTCAGTAGTTGGAATCGGTGGTACTTTTCAAGTTATAAGTAGAGTTGATAGAAAAAGAAAAAGATATCCTTTAGATATAGCTCATAACTATGTTTTTAGCGATATAGACGTTCACGAAATTTATAACATTTTAAAAGTTAAAGATTTAAAACAACGTAAGGCTATAAATGGGTTACCTATAGATAGAGCTGATATTATTGTAGGTGGTTCAATAATTATAGATAGCGTTTTAAAACTAACTAAAACCCAAAGAATAGTAACTTCATTAAACGGTGTTCGTGAAGGTATAATGTATGATTACTTAGCTAAAAACTACAACTACGAAAAAGATATTTTAAATTATTCAATACTTGGAATATCTAAAACTTTAAACATTAATAAAACTCATGCAGGTAATGTTTACTGGCTTTCAAAAACTCTTTATGAAGCTCTTTTACCACTTCATAGATTAACAGATGAAACTTACAGTAAAATACTAAAAACAGCATCATTACTACACGATTGTGGAATTAGTGTAAATTACTACAACCACCACAAACATAGTTTCTATGTTATATTAAATTCACCTATAAATGGTTTAGACCACAAAGAGCTACTTATGAGTGCAGCTGTTGCAGCTTCTCATAGAAATAACGACTACGCACTTCCTCTTCCACCATTTACATCAATTATAAATAAAATTGATTTAACTTCAATAGAATCTTTAGGTGTAATCTTAAAGATTGCTGAAAGCTTAGATAGAAGCTTAGAAGGTGCTGTAAGAAACCTAGAAGTCGTAATAACTGATGACTCTGTAAAACTTTTACTTACTTCAAATCTTGATTTAGAATTAGAGATTCGTCAAGCATCAAGGGCTAAGAGAGCCTTTAAAGAAATATTTAGAAAAGATTTAATAATAGAAAAAGTATAAAAATTAGAGCTTCCCTATTTTAGGGAAGCTCTAATTTTATATCATAAGTAATAATTTTAATATGGTAGATGAAATATTTAAAATTATATTAAAGATAAAGTTTGTTGGAATGCTTATTATTGGTCCTGCAAAGACAATAACTGCAATTAAAATTACAAATTGATATCTATATAATTTTTCTTGTATTTCATAAAACCCTTTGATTTTTAAATCTCTTAAAATACTAAATCCATCAAGTCCAGGTAATGGTAGTAAGTTAAATATTCCAAGGATTATATTTAAGCTTATTGCAGACATAAACATTTTGTTTAAAACTACAAATAACCCTCCTGTAAGTAATCCCTTAAGACCTAATATAAGTAAGATAGGATATATTACTCCAAGTATTAATGCAACTAAGAAGTTTGATAAAGGACCTGCAAGGCTAACCTTTAAGTCATCTTTATAGTAATCTTTAAATGCATTTGGATTAACTTGAACTGGTTTTGCCCAACCTATTCCAAGTACTAAAAAGCAGATTAATCCAAATGGGTCTATATGAGCTCCCGGATTTAAAGTTAATCTTCCTTGAAACCTTGGAGTTTTATCTCCTAATTTATCTGCAACTAAAGCATGTGCATATTCGTGTACAGTTAGTGCAATTATAATCCCAGGTATTGAGATTAATATTTTTTGTATGAAATCCATCTAAACTCTCCTATTCGTTTTAAGTAATGCCTAAATTTTTAAGCTGCGCCTTTTTCTACTTCTCCTGTAATTTCAGAGCTTCCTTTATCATCATTAGACGAAGTCGGAGGCTGTGGTTTTGGTTCTTCCGGTTTCACCACTGGCTCCTCTGGTTTTGGATCTGGTTTAACAGGTTCCTCTGGCTTTGGATCAGGCTTAACTTCTGGTTTAACTTCTGGTTTAACTTCTGGTTTCACAGGTTTTACTGGCTTTACCTCAGGTTTTGGAGTTACCGGCTTATTTGGTTTTGGCGTTACTTGTGTATTGTTGTTTGTATTATTATATGATTCGTTATCACTATTATTTGTAGTATTTTCATTTGGATTTATATTTGCACCATATAGATACTCATTTAACTTTGAATTCCAAGATTCTAAATCATAATCTTCGTTTTTTGGAGTTTTATCATTAAATATAAAATCCTTCATTATTTTTCCGCATTGTTCTTTATCTACTAATAGAACCCAACCTAAGTTTTTATAACTTCCTACATCTTTTGATATAAGTTCACTTGGTGGTATTCTAAGTTGTTCAAAATGTAAATTTTCAAATTTAGATACAGTGTATGCGTAATTTAATATCATTAAAGGTTCAATATTTGTTTTTATGTAAGGTAATAAATCATTCATTATAGAAGGATATTTTAAAACACTTACGTCTTTTAACTTTTGAGTTACAATATCAATAACTCTTCTTTGTCTTTCCGTTCTTTCAAAGTCACCGTTACCAACTTTTCTTATTCTTGAATAAGATAAAGCTTGTTGACCATCTAATTTTTGCAATCCTGGTTTTTCTATAGGATTAGACTTTTCGTCTTTTTTAAGACCTTCACCTATGAATTTATTTATCTCTTTAATTTCGTAGTCTTTTACATCTACATCGATTCCACCTAAAGAGTCAATTATAGATTCAAAACCTCTAAAGTTAACCATAACATACTTATTTAAACTAAGCCCAAAGTTTTCTTCTATAGTTTTCATTAATAATTCAGGTCCACCTATAGCTAAACTTGCGTTTATCTTTTCTTCTCCGTGACCTGGAACATCAACTACAGTATCTCTCATTATAGATGTTAATTTTAATTTTTTGTTGTTATTATCTATAGTTCCAATAATTATAGAATCCGCTCTAGCTCTTTCATCTAACTTTCTTGCGTCTGTCCCTATAAGCAAGATATTAGTAATGCCAGGTTGCTCTTCGTAAGTAACCTCAGGTGCATTTTCTGATGATCCGCTAAAAATCGTATTTCTTACATACATATAAAAACCAAATGCTCCAATTAAAATAACTAGGATAACACTAATAATTGTAATCAAAACTTTCTTTTTAGTTGACATTTTCTTTTTATTTTTACGTTTATTTAATTTCTTATCTTTTAATTGTTCATCTTTTCCTTTCATGTTAACCCCCTATTAAAAGAATATTAATTTAAATTTAACTAATTTTATAAATCCATTATAATCTAATAATTCCCTTTAGACTAGCATATTTTTTAATCTACCTTTAAAATTTTATAAAATTACTATATAATATATCTAATAATTCTAGGAGGAACGCCATTATGAAAGAAAAAATACTAGAAATCCTTATAAACTCTAAAGGATTTGTTTCAGGGCAAGAAATAAGTGAAAAATTATCGATTTCTAGAAATAGTGTTTGGAAATATATAAACAAACTAAAAGAAGATGGTTATATAATTGAAGGAGTTTCAAGAAAAGGATATAGATTAATAAAAGAATCTGATATTCCAAACAAAAGCTCAATAAAAAAACTTATAAACACAAAATTTATAGGTTCAGAAATCTATGACTTTTATAGTTTAGATTCTACAAACCTAAAAGCTAAATCCATTGCAAGTAAAGGCTTTTTAGATGGCTCTATAGTTATAAGTAGAATTCAAACAAAAGGTAGCGGTAGATTTAACAGAACATGGGGTTCTCCTTTAGGCGGCCTTTGGAGTTCAATTATATTAAAACCTAATATAGACCCTCAAATAGCAAGCAAACTTACTATAGTTTGTGCTTGTGCGTTATTTAAAACAATAAAATCACTAGGTCTATCCCCTAAAATTAAATGGCCAAACGATATCTACATAAAGGATAAAAAATGCGCCGGTATTTTAACTACTATGAATTCCGATATGGATAAGATAAATTATTTAATAATCGGAGTAGGCTTAAACGTAAATATCCCTAAAGAGTATTTTATAGATGAATTTAGAAATGGTACTTCTTTAAGCATAGAACTAAATAAAGATTTAAACCTTCCTAAAGTATACGCATCATTTTTAAATAATTTTGAAGACCTATATTTAAAATTCGTTGAAAACTCTGATTTAGAAGAAGTCTTTGAAATACTTAAAAATAACTCTAAAGGACTAAATGAAAAAGCAAAACTAGTCACTATAAAAGGAACAGAAGATATAGTTTTAGTTGATATAGATAAATCTTTAGAACTTATAGTAAAAACCGAAGACGGCACTTTAAAAAAGGTTTTAAGCGGAGAGATTACTTTCTCTTAAATAGCTAACTTAAAAATTTCTAATCTAAATATATATAATTAAAAAGGTAGCAGAAAATTTAATCTGCTACCTTTTTTTATAGTAAAATTATATCGTGTTCTTCACATATTCTCTTATTTTTTTCATCCCAAACAGAAGCTTGAACTTCTCCTATATGCGCTTTCTTTAAAAAGAACATACAAATTCTAGATTGTCCGATTCCTCCACCTACAGTGTACGGAAGCTCTCCATTTAGTAAGCTTTTGTGGAAAGGAAGATTACTTCTTTCCTCGCAGTTTGCTTCTTTTAGTTGTCTTTTTAAAGCATCTTCATCTACTCTAATTCCCATAGATGATAATTCCATAGCTCTATCTAAAACATCACTCCAAAATAATATATCACCGTTTAAGTTCCAATCATCGTAGTCTGGTGCTCTTCCATCATGTTTTTTACCTGATTTAAGATTTCCACCTATACCCATAATAAATACAGCTCCATGCTTTTTACAGATAGCATCTTCTCTTTCTTTTTCAGTAAAATCAGGATACATATCTTCAAGTTCTTGAGCCGTTACAAAATAAATTGATTCTGGCAGTACTTTTTCTATGTTTATTTTTGAATTAACAAACTCTTCTGTTTTCTTAAATACATCATATATTTTATTTACTATTTCTTTTAGTTTATTAATATTTCTATCTTCTTTATTAATAATTAATTCCCAATCCCATTGGTCTACATAAATTGAATGTAAATTATCTAATTCTTCGTCTCTTCTTATAGCATTCATATCAGCATATAATCCCTTATTAACTTCGAAATTATATCTGTGAAGACTCATTCTTTTCCACTTAGCAAGAGAATGTACTATCTCAACGTCTTCACCTGATGCTAATACATCAAAATTTACTGGTCTTTCCACACCATTTAAATTATCATTTAAACCTGATGCAGAGTCAACAAATAAAGGGGCTGAAACTCTAACTAAATTCAAATTCTTTGCTAGCTCTCTTTCAAAAAAATCTTTTATCTCTTTAATATAAACTTCTGTTTGTATTAGAGATGTTTTGCTTTTATATCCTTCTGGTATAATTAATCCTTCTAATTTCATAATTACCCTCCTTTATTTTTTTATTTATTATTATATATAAACATTGATAAAAACGCAAAGAATAAAGAACATTGTTAACTCATTGTTAATATTTAAATACATGTGTTTCTCGCTCGAATACATTCAGTTTGTTTTATATTTTCCTATACATAAAAAAAGATGCAGGATTATTCCTACATCTTTTAAAACTTAATTAATTTTATAAATTACATTCTTTTAAATGACCTTTTAATATAGTAGCTGATTCTTTTAATCTTTCTTCTTCATCTTTTGATAAAGGAATCTCTATAATATTTTTAGCCCCTTCTCTATTAACAACAGTTGGAATTGCAAGATATAAATCTTCTAAGCCGTATTGTCCTTCAAATAAAGAAGATACAGTTAAAATACTATTTTCATTTCTAAATATAGCTTCAACTATTCTATTTACTGCAAGTGCAACTGCAAAGTATGTTGCATTTTTTCTACTTATAATTTCATATGCAGCATTTTTAACATCATCTTCTATTACTTTTTTAACTTCTCCATCCCATTCAAGGTCCATTTGTTTTGCATAAAGGTCAAATCCTTCTCCACCGATTCTACCATTACTCCAAGTTACAACTTCACTATCACCATGTTCTCCAATTACATAAGAGTGGATGTTATTATTGTTTACGTTAAAGTATTTACCAAGTACATATTTAAGTCTTGATGTATCTAAAACTGTACCTGAACCTATAACTCTTTCTTTTGGGAATCCTGATAATTTATATGCAATATGAGTTAAAACATCTACAGGATTTGAAACTACTAAAAGAATTGAGTTTGGGCTTAATCTTGCGATATCTGGAATAAACCCTTTAAATATATTGTAGTTTTTCCCTATAAGGTCTAATCTAGTTTCTCCTGGTTTTTGCCCAGCACCTGCTGTTATTATTACTATGTCAGAGTCTTTTGTTTCTTCTAAACTTCCTGCATAGATATTTACTGGTTTAACAAAAGAAGTACCATGAACTAAATCCATAACTTCTCCCATTGCCTTATCCATATTTATATCATAAATACAAATTTCAGTAGCTATACCACTATTCATTAATGCAAATGCTGTTGTAGCACCTACGAAACCTGCGCCTATTATTGATACTTTTCTTTTTACTTCACCTATCATTTGATTACCTCCTAAAAGTTTAAAAACTTTTTGCACTTTAATTATACCATAATTGATAATGATTTTCCATTAATTCATATTAAAATACTATGAATTATTTTCTAACTTTTTTTCAATTTATTTTATTTTAACCAATTTGTATTATATAATATTTACATGATTAAAATTTTGGAGGCATTAATTAGATGAAATTATTATTTTTTGATACAGAAACAACTAGCATAAGACCTGGGTCTATTTGTCAGCTAAGCTACATAACAGTAGATACTTCTACTAAACCTCAAAAAACTTCAGGTAAAAATTACTTTTTTACTGTAGATGAGATGGACCCTAACGCTGAAGCAGTTCATGGTTTTTCTCTTGAAAAATTATACGAACTATCATCTGGAAAAGACTTTTCTGATTTAGTAGAAGAATTTGTAGATGATTTTTTAGAAGCAGATTTTGTTATAGGTCATAACGTTAATTTCGATATAAAATTTATGAAAAGTGAATTAGATCCTTTAGGCCTTGATTACGAAGCTAGAAGAACTTTTTGCACAATGAATTATTATAAAGATATTTTAAAAATACTTAAATCAAACGGAAGCTACAAAAACCCAAAACTTGAAGAAGTTATAGATTATCTTGGAATTACTAAAGAACAGATTAAAAATAAAGCAGACGAGCTATTTGAAGGAAGCGGAAATTATCATGATGCTCGTTTTGATACAGCTGCAACTTACCTAACTGTTATAGAAGGCTTAAAAAGAAAATTAATTCCTCACGGATATTTCTCAAATATAGCAAATTCATAATTTTATAAATACACTCTTTTATTTATTGTAAGAAAATTTTAATTGGTATATAATGTATTTATACTGTGGGGGTGTAAAATTATGAATAATCAAGTTAAGACTGTTTTTAAACTGATAGGTTCAATCATTCTAATAGCACTGCTTTTAGACGTTATGATTGGTAATATCATATTCTCTTCTTTTATATCATTTATTATTTGTGTAGTCTTTTTCTACGATCCTAAAAAAGTAGAAGCTCGCTACAACAAAGAAAAGGAATTAAAAGAAGCTAAACTAAAAACTGAATTAAATGAAAATAAAAACAGGTAGATAAATATCTACCTGTTTTCTTAAATTAAAGACCTATCTAAAAAGTTTCCAACAACTTCTACTGTAGGTTGGACATTAATAAATGCTTCTTCATCTACTTCACTTACAATCTTTTTTACGTATAGTAATTCTGGTTTTGAAATTACAGTTACGATTGATTCTACCTCTTCGTTAGTGTATCCACCTCTAAGCCCTGTATATACTGTAAGTCCTCTTAAATTGTTTTTAAGTAGTGCATTTACTACTTCGTCTTTTTTCTTAGTTATAATATTAACTGTAAGTTTGTATTGTTGAATATAAAATACATCCATAATTTTAGTTGTAGCGTATATAGATATTAAACTATATAGCGCCATCTCCCAGCCGTACATAAGTCCAGCTAGTGCAATTATAAATCCATTTAATAAAAAGCCAAGTTGTCCAACAGATTTTCCAGTCATCTTTTGAACCACCATAATAATTATATCTGTTCCCCCTGTTGAAAAACCAGTTCTAAAACAGATTCCAACTCCAGCCCCTGTTAAAATCCCACCAAAAATCGCTGCAAGCATAACGTTCTCTGTAACGGCTCTTACTGGAATTACAGAAATGAAAAATGATGATGAAATTACTGCAAGTAAACTATAAAAGGTAAACTTGCTTCCAAGCTTTTTCCAAGATAAATAAATTAAAGGCAAATTAATAATAAGTACCCAAGTTGAAATTCCAATATTTATCCCCATAAAGTCTTTACCTATAGAAGAAAATAATTGAGATAAACCTGTTACTCCTCCAGAATATACTTTTGCAGGTGTTAAAAAGAAATTTACACCAATCCCTGCTAATACTCCGTAAACTAATGTTGCTATAATTCTACTAAACATATTCTTCTTCATCGCATCGCCTCCCATATATATATTCTTATTATTTTACACTTATTATACTATAAAAAGATAAAAAATGAGGAATTATTTCAAAATAATTCCTCATTTCATTTAAACTAATATGTTTTTAAATTATTCATTTATTTTTGCTTTTTTAAATCCTCTGAATCATTAAATTTGCTACTTAAAATTACAATATCTACTCTTCTGTTTTTAAGTCTTCCATCTTCTGATTTATTATCAGCTATAGGCCTATTTTCTCCATATCCAATAGCTGATAACTTAGAAGGATTTATTCCAGAATTGTCTGATATAAATTGAGCTACGTTAGCTGCTCTTACACTTGATAATTGCCAGTTTGAACTATACATACTATTTGATATAGGAACATTATCTGTATGTCCCTCTACCCTTATATAGTTTGGTATTTTACTTAATCCTTCTGCTATCTTTTTAAGATCATTTACTGAACTTTTTCTGATGCTTGCGTCACCGCTTTTAAATAGCATTTCGTCTTTAAAAGATATAACTAGTCCTCTTTCTTCTATCTTAGTTGAAACTTCGCCAGTTAAGTTATTTTCTTTTATATCTTTATCTATCTTTTCTTTTACATCATTTAACTTTTGTTCTTCTGTTACTAGCGGTGCTGGTACTGAGTCTTTATCTATAACCTTTGAACCATCCTCACCTACTGGATTTTTACCACCTCCAGTAAATGCATTTTGAAAAGAAGATGCTATTTGTTTATATTTAGTTTTATCTATATTACTTGAAGCATACATAATTACAAAAAATATCATAAGTAATGTTATAAGGTCCGAGTAAGTTAAAAGCCATCTTTCACCATTCTCTTTTTTTGGTTTTTTCTTAAGCATATTAGTTACCCTCTACCGCTTCGAGTTTTTCTGCTTGTTTCTCTTCTAAGAATCCTTCAAGTCTTCCAACAAGTAAGTTCGTATTTGTTCCTTCTTGAAGTAAAAGTAACCCTTCAATTATAAGTTGACACTCTATGATTTCCTCTTCATTTACAACTTTTAATTTACTTGCAATAGGTAGCCATAAAAGGTTAGCTGAAGCTACCCCATAAAGCGTTGCTATAAAGGCAACTGCTATCTTAGGACCTAATGTATCTGGATCACTTAAATCACTTAATACGTGAACTAGTCCCATTACTGTACCTATAATACCCATTGTAGGACCAAATCCTCCAGCTGCTTCAAAAACAGATCCTCCAACTTCATGTCTTGCATTAAGGTTTTCAAGTCTTGTTTCAAGAGATGCTCTGATACTTTCTCCATCAACACCATCTATTAACATTTGTAGGCCTTTTCTCATAAAACTATTAAGTTCAGGGTCTTGAAGATGTGACTCTAAGCTTAGTAGACCTTCCTTTCTACTAACAGATGATATTTTTTTAAAATACTCAATTTGATCTTGTATATTTCCCTTTCTACTAGAAAATGCAACCTTAAAATAACTTGGAATTTTCTTAATTTGAGCTAATGGGAATGATACCATAACAGCACCTATTGTTCCTCCAAAAACTATTAAAGCTGCAGTCGGTTGTAATAGCGCACTTAATACTCCGCCTTCTGCAATAAAGGCAACTATCATAGATGCAAATCCTACTACAATACCTATTAAAATTCCTATGTCCATACTTTTCCTCCTAATTTTAATCCTTACTTTAATTGTATTAAAGAATATTTTCTTATCTGTGAACTAATTAAAAAGATTCAGTTAAATTTCTTTGAACTTTACCATTTAGTGTTATTTTTGTGTTAAAAGTAAATATTTGAGAATAAAAAAATATAGGATAGGAGTAATCAATACACCTATCCTATGTTTTAATTTTATACTATTCACTTATTATTTTTCTATACTTTTCCATTTCTTCTTCGCTCATCTCTGGAGTATCTATAAGAGGATATTTCATCTTTAAACTTTCGTACTTATTAACACCTAAAAGGTGATACGGTAAAAGTTCTACTTTTTCTACATTATCTATATCACTTATATATTTTTTAAATTCTCTTATATGCTCCTCGCCATCAGTTAAACCTGGTACTACTACGTGTCTAATCCACATTTTAGTATTGTTTCTTTTCATAGCTTCTAAGAAATTAAGAGATTCATCTATATCCATTAAAGTTACATTTTTATAGCCTTCTTTTGTGATATCTTTAACATCAAATAAAACTAAATCAGTATATTTTAATATTTCATCATAATGACCTACACCAAATCCTGCTGTATCAATACAAGTATGTATTCCTTCTTTTTTACAAAGCTTTAATGCTTCTATAAGAAATTCTGGTTGTCTTATAGGGTCTCCTCCTGAAAAAGTTACGCCCCCTCCTGATCTTTCAAAATAAGGTCTATACCTTTTTAATTTGTTTACTAATTCTTCTGGTGTTACTTCTTCACCATCATTATAGTTCCAAGTATCAGGATTGTGGCAATATTTACATCTTAATGAACACCCTTGCATAAATACTACAACTCTAATTCCTGGACCGTCTACCATACCCATACTCTCTATAGAATGAATTCTTCCTATTGTCATAATTAACCGCCTCCTAACTATCAATTCTTATTATGAATTGATACCCATTTTTATTGTAAAATATATCCCCCGCTTAGTAAAGCGAGGGATTAAAACTTTTTTATATTATTTTACACCGTATTCTTTGTAGTAATCATCTATTCTAGCTTTTATTTCATCATCTATAATTACTTTTCCATTTACTTCTTTATTATAAAGATACTCTATAACCTCTTCCATAGTAACTATAGCAGAAGTCTTAAAACCGTACTTTTCTTTAATTTCTGTAAGTGCAGTCTTTTCTCCTGTTCCTCTTTCCATTCTATCTACTGAGATTATAAGACCTACTGCATTTACATTTCCTGAAGCTTTTAAGATAGGCATAGTTTCATTTATTGAAGTTCCAGCTGTTGTTACGTCTTCAATTATTAAAACCTTATCTCCATCTTTTAAATTACTACCTAAAAGTATCCCTTTATCTCCGTGGTCTTTTATTTCTTTTCTATTAGAGCAATACTCTACATCTATATCATATAATTCTGATAAAGCTATTGTTGTAGTTACAGTTAGTGGAATTCCTTTATAAGCAGGTCCAAATAACACGTTGTATTCCTCTTTGAAATTTTCTTTTATAGCTTTTGCATAAAATTCCCCAAGTCTTTTAAGTTCGCTTCCTTTTTTATAGTTCCCTGTATTAACAAAGAAAGGTGTCTTTCTTCCACTTTTAGTTACAAAATCTCCAAAAGTTAATACTCCGCACTCTATCATAAAATCTATAAACTCTCTTTTATATTCTTTCATTCTAATACACTCCTTTAATACCTTATATTATTCCTATAATATCTTTAATATCTTTTATTCCTTCTTTTATAAGAAACTCTTCTATTCCTTCAATTATCTCTTTGCAAGCTAGAGGGTTATTAAAGTTTGCTGTTCCAACTTGAATAGCTGATGCACCTGCCATTAAAAACTCTATAGCATCATTAGCATTTGAAATCCCACCTAGCCCTATAACTGGAATATTTACAGCTTTTGATACTTCGTGAACCATTCTAAGTGCTACTGGTTTTATAGCAGGACCTGAAAACCCTGCATATACGTTATCAAAAACCGGCTTTCTTTTATGTATATCTATAGCCATCCCTTTTAAGGTATTAATTAAAGATAAAGAGTCAGCTCCAGCCTCTTCACACCTTTTAGCCATTTCTACTATATTTTCAGCATTTGGAGATAATTTAACCATTAAAGGTTTCTTAGTTAATCCTCTTATCTTCTTTACGAACTCATAAGCTACATCTGCTTTTATTCCGTAAGCCATACCTCCTGATTTAACGTTCGGACAAGATATATTAAGTTCAATTATATCTACATCAGTTTTATCAAGTTTAAGTATAGCTTCTTCATAGTCTTCGTAGCATCCTCCACCAACGTTTGCAATTACATTCGTTTTGTAACTTCTCATCTTAGGAAGTTCTCTTTCTATAAAAGCATCTACCCCTGGGTTTTGAAGTCCTACTGAATTCATCATACCAGCTTCAGTTTCAACTACTCTTATACCAGAATTTCCATCTTTTTTATTTATAGTTAGTCCTTTAGATGAAATACCACCTAAAATCGAAACATCATAAAAGTCGTTATATTCTTCACCAAAACCAAACGTTCCAGATGCTGCAATAACTGGATTTTTAAATTCTACACCATTTATATTAACCTTTAACATATTATCTCTCCTTAACCTATAGCTCTACGTAATTTCCATCAAAAACTGGACCGTCTTTACAAGCTCTCTTATGACCATCTTTTGTTTTACAAGTACATACAAGGCATGCACCAACTCCACAGGCCATATGCTTTTCCATAGAGACAAAAACTTTAGTATTAGTCTCTTTGCACATCTCTATAACTTTTTTCATCATTATTTCAGGTCCGCAACATAAAACTACGTCGTAATCTTTAGGGTTTAATATATCAGTTACAAATCCCTTATGTCCAAAACTTCCTGTGTTTGTAGATATATTTAAATTATCACTATATTTTTCTAATTCTTCTTTTAGATATATCTCATCTCTAAATCCTGCATAAACGTCAATCTTACTTGCGTTATTTCTAGATTTTAATTCTTTAGCTACTTGAACCATAGGTGCAGTTCCAATTCCGCCGCAAACTAAAGCTACCTTCCCTAAGTTTTCATATACGTTAAACCCATTTCCAAGAGGCCCTGTTATAAAGATCTCATCTTCTTTTTTGAAATTACTTATCTCTTTAGTTCCTTTTCCTACTACTGCATATAAAAAAGTTAATTTATTATCTTCTTTTTCACAGATACTTATAGGCCTTCCTAGTAGTGAGTTATTCACTTTTAGCATATAAAACTGACCTGCTTTTATTTCTTTTTTATCTTCTACTACTAATTTATATATATTAGATACTATATTTTCATTTTCTAAAACTTTAACTTTGTCATATGAAACCTTCATTTAAATAACACTCCTATCTATTACAAGCTTCTCTAATTTCATCTCTCATTCTTATAGCTTCTTCTCTTGCACAAATTGCAAAATCTTTTTCAGGTCTATTTGCTTTTTTGTATGCAAGTAATATTCCTCTTGATGAATTTACTACTCCACCATTTCCATTATTTAAATAAAGTGCTACATCTTCTGCTTTTCCGCCTTGTGCCCCATAACCTGGTATTAAGAAAAACATTTCTTTTAATCTATTTCTAATTGATGCCCCCTCTTCAATATGCGTACATCCGATAACCCCACCTAAAGGTGTGTAACCAGAATCCCCTTTAAATTCTAGTCCCATTTTTAGTACTTTTTCCCCAACTATATCATAAACGTTATTTCCGTCTTTATCTTTTATGTATTCAATATCTAAAGCTCCGCTATTTGAAGTTCTAACTAAGCTAAAGATTCCCTTATTTCCATCTTTAATGTAATCTAGATAAGGCTCTATACTATCCATTCCCATATAAGGATTTAAAGTTATAAAATCAGCTTCAAAATCCCCTTCAAAATGTGCTTTTGCATACATTTTAGCAGTAGCTGCTATATCGCCTCTTTTTATATCTGCAATTATTATTAAATCTTTTTCTCTTAAATACTCTAAAGTTTCTTTATAAGCTATTAATCCTTCAATTCCTAAAGCTTCATAATAAGCTATTTGAACTTTAAAGCAAGATGCAACGTCTTCTGTTTTATCTATAATAGCTTTATTAAACTCTACTATAGCATCTTTTGCTGCCTTACCACTTTTTATAAATTCTGGGATATAGTCTAAAGATGTATCTAGCCCTACGCAAACTACTCCTCTTTCTGAAACTCTCTTATATAATTTATCAATTATTAAACTTTTCATATATTCTATACCCCCACTATTTTTTATATAATATTTTTCCGCCTTTTATAGTTAAAAGAACTTCTCCAAAGAATTTCATTCCTTCAAAAGGTGTATTTTTCCCTTTTGATAAAAACTCTTCACTATTTATAACTACTTCTCTCTCTAAATCTACCAATACTAAATCGCCGTCATACCCTAATTGAATTTTACCCTTCTTCATTTTTAGAAGATCTCCTGGATTTTTTGACAAAAGTTTACTTAAATCTTCTAAGTTTATATGCCCACTTTTTACAAGTTTTGTATAACAAATTGAAAATGCAGTTTCAAGTCCTACAAGTCCTGGAGAACCTTTTTCTTTATCTTCTTTTGTATGTGGTGCATGATCCGTTCCTATACAAAGTACATTTTCATTTTTTATAGCTTTAATTATAGCTAAAACATCATCCTTTTCTCTAATTGGAGGATTTACTCTATAATTACTTACATCAGACGTAAGTGCTATATGGTGCGGTGTAACTTCGCAAGTTATATTTTTAAATCCCTTTTCTCTTGCCTCTTCTATATAAGCTATAGCTTCTTTTGTGCTAACATGAGACAAATGCAAGTTTGCCTTTGTTATTTTTGCAAGTTCTATATCTCTTATAGTCATTAAATTTTCTGCAATCCTCATAGAAATTTTAGAAAATTCTTTGTTTTCAGCATGAGACATAACTACCCAGTTATTTTCTTTAGCTATTTTCATAGCTTCATACATAGTCTCTGAATTATTAACTCCAACCCCGTCATCAGTTATCACTTTAACTCTCTTATCTTCTTTAAAAAGATCTAAATGGCTTAAAGTTTTACCATCAAAGTTTTTAGTTATAGTAACTCCTTGAACTATATCTATTAGATTTAATTCTTTTTCTTTTTCTTTTATATAATTAAATATTTCAGGGCTAGAACATGTTGGATTTGTATTACCCATAAGACAAACTCCTGTAAACCCTCCCTTATAAGCGGATCTCATTCCAGTTTCTAAATCCTCTTTATAAGTTAACCCTGGGTCTCTAAAGTGTGCGTGAGTATCTACAAATGCTGGCATAATAGTTTGCCCTTTCGCATCTATAACTTCTATATTTTCTTTATTTATATCTACTCCGATTTCTTTAATTAAACCATCTTCAATATATATATCTCCAAGAAAACTTCCGCTAAAATCTACTATATTACCATTTTTTATTAATAAATTCATGTTCTCGCCCCTTTTAATTTATATTAACTTTGAAGTGTGGTCACAATACTCACATCTATAAGTCCCTAAATTTCTATCAACTAGTTTAAATGTGTGAGGTACGTATGTTTCATCTTTAGTTATACATCTTTCATTTTCACAAGTTAATATTCCTTCAACTACTTCTGGTAGTTCTGGCTTGAATTTATTTACTATCTTTTCATTCCTTACTTCGTTTACTGATACTCTAGGTGCTAACATAGCTAGTGCTGTGTAGTCTAAATTATCTATTCCTTCAATTTTTATAATATCTTTTTTTCCTAATCTATCGCTTTGTGCATTCATTATTAATGCTACACTTAAATCCGTTTCGTTTAATTTTAAATGATTGAAAATTTTAATTCCTTTACCTGCCTCTATATGGTCTATAACAAATCCGTTTTTAATACTTGTAATCTCTAACATATTAAGCCACCCCCAATAATTTGCATATTAATGCCATTCTTACATACATTCCATACTCCGCTTGTGCGAAATATTTTGCACGACTATCTTTATCTACTTCTACTGAGATTTCATTAACTCTTGGAAGCGGGTGCATAACTATCATGTCATTTTTAGCTTTGTCCATCTTTTCCATATCTAAAACATAGCTATCTTTAAGTCTTATATATTCTTCTTCATTGAAAAATCTTTCTTTTTGGATTCTTGTCATATATAGAATGTCTACTT
>NZ_JAMDLQ010000028.1:0-88805 GCF_024705715.1 Clostridium sp. LY3-2 | reverse complement strand
CAAGCTTTTCTACTTCTTTGAATTTGATATTGTTTTTAACTAATATCTCTTCTCTTATATATTCTGGAATTCTAAGTTCTTTTGGTGATATTAAAACAAATTCATTTCCTTCGTATCTTGCCATTGCTTTTATTAGTGAATGAACTGTTCTTCCGTATTTTAAGTCTCCGCAAATTCCTATGACTTTATTTTTTAAGTCACCTTTTAATTCTTTTATTGTAAGTAGATCTGTTAAAGTTTGAGTTGGATGTTGATGCCCTCCATCACCTGCGTTTATTACTGGTGAATTTGAATATAGACTTGCTACTCTAGCTGATCCTTCTTTTGGATGTCTCATTGCAATAATATCTGAATAGATAGATACCATTGTAATTGTATCTGCTAAAGTTTCTCCTTTTGAGGCTGATGTTGAATTAGGTTCTGAGAACCCTAAGACGCTACCACCTAGTTTCATCATAGCTGATTCAAAGCTGAATCTAGTTCTTGTGCTAGGCTCGTAAAATAGAGTTGCTAGGATTTTATTATCACAGATGTGACTAAACTCCTTTGGATTTTTAATGATTTTTTCTGCTAAAGTGAATACTTCGTTTAGCTCCTCTAAACTAAAGTCACTTGGGTCGATTAAATGTCTGTCTTTTAACATAATAATATCACTCCTTCTTAACCTCTCTGTGTTAAAATTAAAGGGAAGTCTTATTTTAGTATAAAAAAAATACCATTCCTGTATTTTTGCTAACGGAAGGTATAGTTAATCTACTATATAATATATCTTCCTTATTGATCTCTCTGGATCAAATTAAAGGTTATCTTTGCATAAGAATAACACGGTATTTGCTTCTATGTCAATACAAATAATCTAAGTTGTTTGTAATTTTTAGCAAATGCTATTTTAGTATAATATTTTTTACTTTTTTTGTATTTATACCCATATATTTTTATAAAAATAATAGAAGCCTAAAAAGACTCCTATTATATTTATATAATATAAAGAATTTCGTAGTTATTAAATATTTTTGATATCTCGTCTTTAAAAAATTCTTTTATTTCTTTTAAATCTTCTTTTTTGTATAAATATTTCCCGTATCCAAACTGACCGAACTTAAAACTTCTTAATTCTTCATTCATAGGAAGGTTATTGTTTTCGTACACTTCGTTTATTATTTCCTTTGCGCGAAGAGTATACCTATGAGATATTATTTCAAAGGTTATTTTTTCATCGTAATCTTTTATCTCTTCTTTTATTTTAAGTAAAAGATTTTTATAATCTTCTTTAAAGTTTTCATAGATAAACACAGGTGCTATAACGTAGCCAATCTTATATCCTGCATCTAATACTTTTTTACTAGCTTTTATTCTCTTTTCTAAACTAGCTGTCTTGTTTTCATATTGATTTATTATCTTTTCTGTATTTAAAGTAAATCTTATTTCTGTATGTCCATTATGATTTAAAGATAGTAGAGAATCTACAAAGTTATACTTAGTTACAAACCTAAACCTTCCAAACTCCTCTTTAGAAAAAAACTCTATAGTTTTAGATAGAATTTTTGTATAAGGCTCTACTGGAAGGGGGTCAGAAGTTGCAGCACCTTCAAAAATCGTAATCTCAGGTTTTCTTTCGTTTATATACTCTTTAGCCTTATCTAAAATATCAGAAATATTTACATTAACCTTAATATAAGGTTTATCGCTTAAATTAGTATTTAAATAACAATACTCACATTCACCCATACAACCACTTAAAAGGGGTAATTGATAGTTAGCTGAAGGCTTGCAGCTTTGAAACTTTCCTTTTCCTTTTACACCTAAGACTAAAGTCTTTTTTCCATTAAAAAAATATTCTTTTGTGTTTTCTCCTTTGATATATTCTTTTATTCTATTATTACTAGATTTTATAATCTCTATATTTTTGTCTTCTTTAAATTTCTCATAAACTTCTTTTCCTATATCGTAGTCTAAAGCACCCTTATTAAAAATAATCCTATTTGGTATAAACATTAAATTCACCTCAAAATTATTTTTTCTCTAAAGATGATTTTTATTCATAAAGCTATTTAATATAATAAAAATTCTCTCCTCTTTAATTAAAAGAAAAAAGGCATAGAAAGAGTAACCTTCCAATGCCTTTAATTTTAAAGTTAAATTAATTTTTTAGTATCTTTTGCAATCATAAGTTCTTCGTTAGTTGGAATTACAAATGCCTTAACTTTAGATTTCTCTGTAGTTATCTCTGCAATTTTTCCCCTAACTTTATTTTTTTCTTTATCTAATTCTAATCCTAAGAACTCAAAGCCCTTTAAGCACTCTTCTCTAGTTTCAGGTGAGTTTTCTCCAACTCCTGCTGTAAAGATTATTGCATCAACTCCACCCATATTAGCAATAAGTGCACCTATCTCTGCTCTTATTCTATAATGGAAGATATCTAAAGCAAGCTTAGCTCTTTCATTTCCGTTTTCAGCAGCTTCTTCTATATCTCTAAAATCAGAACTTACTCCAGAGATTCCTAAGACCCCTGATTTTTTATTTAATATATCACTAACTTCTTCCATTTTGTACCCACAATCAGTTATTAAAAATGGAATTATAGATGGGTCTATATTTCCACATCTAGTTCCCATAGGAACTCCAGCTAAAGGAGTGAATCCCATAGTAGTGTCCATACTCTTTCCATCTTTTATAGCTGCAAGGCTTGCACCGTTTCCTAAGTGACAGCTAACGATTTTTAAATCTTTTAAATCTTTACCTAAAACTTCAGCTAATTTGTTTGAAACATATTTATGAGATGTTCCGTGGAACCCGTATTTTCTTATTTTATTATTTTTGTATAAATTATAGTCTATTGCATATATAAAACTTTCTGGTTTTAAAGTTTGATGAAATGCTGTATCAAATACTGCAACCATAGGAACGTTTGGCATATGTTTTTGACAAGATTTAATTCCTATTATGTTAGCAGGGTTATGAAGTGGTGCTAAATTACTTATTTCAGTTAAATAATCTATTACACTTTCGTCAATTAAAACAGATTCGTTATACTTTTCTCCTCCGTGAACTACTCTATGCCCTACAGCTGTAATTTCAGTCATATCTTCTATAACTCCGTGAGTCTTATCTGTAAGTGCTTTAATAACTTCGTTTATTGCATCATTATGGTCTTTTATTTCTGCGTCTACAATATATTTTTCTCCGTTAACTTTTTGAACTAGTCTAGAGGCATCAAGCCCTATTCTTTCTACTAATCCATCAGCTATAGCTTCTTCTGTTTCTATATTCATTAATCTATACTTTAATGATGAACTTCCACAATTAATTATAAGTATTTTCATTTTTGTAACCTCCCAAACAAAACATGCTTAAAAACATTATATAAATTAAATGTAAACAAGCAGACCTTTTTAAAATAATATTTCTTTATAGTATCAATATTGTAAACGTTCACTTTTACAATGTCAACAATTTTCTGACAATTTATATATTAAAAAGATTTATTTTGTAAATTTTATTATAATAATTTATTAACTTCTGAATTATTTACAAAAAGAGGCTGTTTTATACATATTTTATGCAATTAAACAATTTATCCAAATTAAAATTATCTTCTCTATTCTATAATCAAAATATATAAATTTACTTAAAAAAATAATCCTAATCTTTTTAGTGAATAAAAAGATTAGGATTATTTTAATTAATTATCATTTTGATTTTTAGTTTGATCTACACTCTTATCCTTATTTAAGAAAATCATATTAGGATAAACTTTTTCCATATAAGAATTCGGATAATGCTTATCTAAAAATCTATCAATTGAAGTAGTTGCCTTTACTCCATCTATTCTTTGAACTTCTCTTCTAATTGCAAGCATTGATAATGTAATATTTGGTATCATAAATACTACAAATATTATAGACCAAACCTTTACAGTTCTTTCTTTAAAGTGGTTTATAATTTTTTGAAACAAAGGAAAAATCTCTTTTACAAAAAATAATCCAAGAATTCCCCAGAAGAAACAATATTCAATACTTGTTCTTCCACCTCCTATACTAATGCTTTTACTACTATAAACCCAAGATACAGTACCTGTAGTTAATTGTTGAAACCAAGAACAACTCCACTCAAAAACCCCGCCAATAACGGCACTTAATAAGAAAATAATAAATCCGTCTTTGTGCATTACTTTATATAAAAGCAACGTTAAAACTACACAACCTACTCCGTACACTGGACTAATAGGACCATATAAAACACCTTGTCTACTTTCAAAGTATCCATTTTTTATATAGCACCAAAGCATTTCTACGCAATAGCCTCCAACTGAACCTATCATAAATATCCAAATCAACCTGTAGATATTTATTTCACTTTTAAAGTTCTTCATTTAATCACCTACCTTCTAACATTCAAAATATACCATTTCTTTAAGTCTTATTTCAAAACTACAATTTAATATTTTGTAAATGTATGCTAGAAGATTAGTTTTTATGATTTTTATTATATCTCTTTAGTTTTGGAATTAATTTTTCTAATTAATCTTTTTCCTTATCAAACCTAATTTGTTCACCTAAAATCCGTAAAGCAAATCTTCATAAAATCTCCCATTTTTATATATGCATATTTATAAAATATGAAAATTAACAAAAGACGCCTAAAATTTAAGGCGTCTTAGAAATATCTAAATATTGTTATTACTTAAGATCTTGTTCGTAGCTTTCAACCATTCTTTTAACCATTTCTCCACCAACGCTACCATTTTGTTTTGAAGTTAAATCACCTTTATATTCTTTTTCATAATTTGGCATTCCCATCTCGTGTGCTACTTCGTTTTTAAGGTTATTTAACCCTGATTTTGCTTCTGGTACAACTGGTTTATTATTTGTAGTCATATCAATCTCCTCCTAAAATAACTTATTTTGTTCGAACATTAATAGCTTATCCTTTATTAATATATATACTCTTGTAAATTTTTCTACTTTAGTAAATTATAAATAATTTATTATTTTAGATACTACTATTTATAATTGTTCTTTAAATAAAATGTATAAAAATTAATAGAAGGTAGAAAATAATCAAATCATTTTCTACCTTCTATTAATTTTGTTTTAAATCATTCTAACATAATGAAATAAATATAAATTTTATTTCATGCTGTTTTCGTAATTTTCAACCATTCTTTTAACCATTTCTCCACCAACGCTACCGTTTTGTTTTGAACTTAAATCACCTTTGTTTAAGTGTTCGTAATCTTGTAATCCCATTTCAGATGCTACTTCGTTTCTGAATTGGTTTAACCCTGCTTTTGCTTCTGGTACTAATGCTTTATTACTTCTGTTTGAATTACTTTTTTCTGCTTTCATTTCAAATTCCTCCTAAAGGTTAATTAATTATTTGTTCGAACAATAATATCTTAACCACATTCAAACATAATACACGTGTAAATACTGGCTAATTTAGATAATACTACTTGCCTATCTAAATTTATATAAATCAAATAATTTATAATATAAAAAAGCTACCCCTTATAAAAATTTAGTAATTCAAACTAATCTTTATAAATAAGGTAGCTTAATCTTTAATGCCAGTTATTCATCACATTATCCCACATCATCTTGCCGCATTTAGCTAATGTTACCGTTCCGTAAACACTGTTTGGAATAGACATAGATAAAACTGTAAAAACGAAATTTCCTTTTGAAAGTTGTATTAGTTCTGTGTCGTTTTCCACTCCAGTTTTGTCTCCAGTTTTACTTGAAATTTCGTATTTTAAGTCGTCTGGAATGTAAAGTGCTAATTTGTTTTTAATCTGTTGCCTTCTTAAGATGTCTACAAGCATAGTACTGTTTTCTGCACTAAGATATGTAGCATTATAAAGATGATTCCAAATTCTAGATAAATCCCTAGCTGATGTTATGTTTTCAACATCTATTTTTCCATTTCTCTCATCTGTAGTTTTTCTATTTAATACTGTATTTTTAAGTCCCATCTCTTTTATAACTTCGTTAATTCTATCTTTTCCAACTATATCTATTATTTTATTTGCTGCAGTGTTATCACTTTGAATAAGCATTGCAACTAAAAGTTCAAAGATTGTGTATTCTCTTTCGTTAAATTCGTGAATAATTCCAGTTCCATAAACTTTATCATTTGCATCTATTTTTATTTTATCAATGAAAGAAACCTTACCTTCTTCGACTTCTTTTATAATTGATATAGCTATCGGTAATTTCATACAACCAGCTGCTACCATTTCAACGTTTTCATTATACCCATACACGAAACCGCTTGATAAATCTTCAAAAAAGAATCCATAAGTCCCAATCCTTGATTCTAAGTATTTTTTAATCTCTTTCATAATACCCCTCCAGCTTTCAAATTAAACTTTACCGTAAGAAAATTATACCATATTTTGAGAATATTTAGAAGTGTCTGAAAACTTTACTTTGCCATTTTTACTTATTATATGATATTTATCATTTATATATACAAAAAGCTATAAAAGGCGTTGAGCCCTTTATAGCTTTATATTAATCTCCGAATGAAATCCCAATACTTTTTGCTACTTTAACAAGCTCACAATTAGGGTCAACGTTCTTAGTTTTTTGGCCTATAACGTTCTCTAAACTATCAAAAGAAATAGTATCTCCTTTTAGACAAACCATATTACCAAAGGCTTTTGCTTCAATTAGCTCTACTGCTGCAACCCCGTATCTTGTAGAAAGAATCCTATCAAAAGTTGAAGTGATTCCCCCTCTTTGAATATGTCCTAAAACCGTGCACCTAACTTCATGATTTTTTATTCTTCTTTCTAAATCATCAGCTAATTTATTTCCAATTCCTCCAAGCCTTATAGGGTCTGGGCTATCGTGAACTATTTTAGAAACTACAACTTCTCCGTCTTTTTCTTTAGCGCCTTCTGCAACAACTATTATAGTAAATAATTTTCCTTCAGCTTTTCTCTCTTCCACTTTATCTACTATACTTTCGATATTATATGGAATTTCAGGAAGTAATATAACATCTGCTGAACCTGCTATTCCAGACTCTAAAGCTATCCAACCTGCACCTCTTCCCATAACTTCACAAACCATTATTCTGTGATGAGATTCAGCTGTAGTATGAAGTCTATCTAAAGCTTCTGTTGCTACTCCTATAGCTGTATTAAATCCAAATGTTACATCAGTTGAAGCTAAATCGTTGTCTATTGTTTTAGGAACTCCAATAACATTAACTCCCTTTCTTGAAAAATCTCTAGCAGATGTAAGAGTTCCATCTCCTCCAATTACAACTAAAACATCAACGCCTTCTTTTTTTAAGTTTTCAACAGCAACGTCTGAAACGTCTTTTTTAATAAATTTTCCATCCTCTTCAACTGTATAATCAAATAGATTATCTTTATTTGAACTATAAAGAATAGTTCCACCTCTGTGAAGAATTCCTGAAACTGTTTCAAGTGTTAAAGGGACAAAATCGTTATTGTATAGCCCGCGATATCCAAATTTATATCCAATAACTTCATATCCATAATTTAATATTGCAGTTCTAGTAACTGCTCTTATTACTGCATTAAGGCCAGGGCAATCCCCACCACCTGTAAGTAATGCAATCTTTTTTATTTTTTTTGTCATCTTAAAATCCCCCTCTACTGATCTTTGAACTTTCTAATTAAAACTTCTTTTAATAATTAACAATCAAATTTTCTGTAGTATTTTAAGGCTTTTTTAACTTCTAACACCATTTCTTCACAAAACGTTTAAATTAATTTAAGTTTATCATATTAAAGTAAATTATGGAATATTTTTCTTGATTTTATTTTCTTTTATTTATTATATTTACATAAGGTGTATTGTAGAATTAATAATTTAACTTTTACGTTTTCTATATGCACTATTTTAAACTAGCAAGCACTCATACATCACAACAGTAATTTTAATTTCCTCTACAACATTGTTTTGCTTCTTTGTTGGTATTTTACTAAAATCATCTGAATAAAGCCTATATTTTATGTCCATAATCAAAATAACTAAAAAAATCAAAATTTTTCGAGGTGAGATTATGGTACATACAGGGACTTGTCCCCATTGTAATTCAAAACGCTTTATAAAATACGGTAAATATAGATGCGTCCAAAGGTATCAATGTAAGGGTTGTCTTAAAACCTTTAATGAAGGAACTGGACTTGTCTGGCATAACACTAGAAAAAGTGTTGATCTTTGGGATAAATATACTCGTCTTATGCTATCTGGCTCTACTATAAGAGATTGTGCCTATAGATTAAACATATGTATTGAGACATCTTTTAGATGGCGACATAAAATACTAAAACATATCGGAACTTATACTGATTCTAGAAGAACTCATGTAGTTACCGCTATGAGACATACTAAATTCTTAGAAAACTTTAAGGGGCAAAAGACTCCCCCCGTTTGCACTATTACTAGAAGAAAAAATATATTCGTAGCTACAACTATTAATAAAAATAATTACTCTCTAGCTAAGATATCCTTTGACTCTATGAGCCCTACAAAGGAATCTATAGAGAATTTATTAAATGATTTTAATCCTGTATTTAATACTTATTTCCTGCCAGGAAAAGATAGATTTTCTTATCTTATATCAAAGAAATTAAACTATGCTCTTCATAAAAAGAAGGAATTAGAAATTTCTAAAGAAGAAAGCGAAATTTTACTTAGTAATTGTTCTGATTTTATATTGAATTTAAGAAGATGGCTTAGAAAATTTAGAAGCGTTGCTACAAAATATCTACAAGTTTATTTAAATTGGTTTGTTTATGTTTACGAAGGATCCTATGAAAAACATACTATTTTATCTAACTTAATAAGCTCTATTTTTTGTGTAAAAGTAATTTAGTTTTGCTTTTACTTTAATCCTAATATAAGTATATTTCGATAGCTTGTCCTTAGCGTAACTACTTGTCTACCATGCTTAATTTTATAGTTTGTCTAAATAATTTTTACTTGTCCAAAATTACAAAAATTTCATCATATATAGCGAAAATCCCTTGTACCAATAATATATCGTAACAATTGTGTAGTTTTTTCTTAAAACTATTACCTTTATATCTTATGCTGCTACTAAAAAAATAAGCTTAGCTAAATTAATAGCTAAGCTTTAAAATTCTTAATTTTAAACTATTGCAGGTAAATGTATAATTCCAGCAAATACTAATATTGCTAAAAGTATACCCATTACAATTCTGTAAACTGCAAATACTCTCATAGGTCTCTTCTTTAAGAAAGCTACAAATTTTTCCATTACTACTAATGAAACTATAAATGCAACTATAAATCCTACTATTAATGCTATCCATCTTGATGTATTCATCATTGAAAAATCAAAATTTAATAAATCCATTCCAGTTGAACCTACCATAGCTGGTATAGCTAAGAAGAATGAAAATTCAGCTGCAGCTGATGTTGAAAGTCCTGAAATCCAACCACCCATTATAGTTGAAGCACTTCTTGACATTCCAGGCCACATTGAAAAACATTGTGCAATACCAATTATTAATGATTCTTTGTAAGTAATTTGGTCAACATTTGTAGCTTTTGGTTTTCTTTTTCTAAAGATATTTTCAATAACTACAAGTAAAATACCACCTACTATAAATCCATATATAACTGCTACAGGTGTAAATAATTTTTTTATGCTAGAATAAAAAGTTAATCCACATATTAATGCTGGTATTGAACCTATAATTACATTAATTCCAAATCTAAAACCTGTTTTACCTTCTTTACCCCAAGTAAAGATGTATTTAAAAAATTCTACTACGCTTGTACTGATTTTTTTCCAATAAAGAACTACTACTGCAAGTATAGCCCCTAATTGAATTACTACAGTAAACATATCCGCAAATTCACCAGTAAAGTCTATTAAACTTCCAACTAAGATCATATGACCTGTTGACGAAACTGGTACGAACTCTGTAAGACCTTCTACTATAGCTATAATAATAGCTTTAAGTATTAAAATTAAGTCTATTCCCAAAATATTCTCACTCACTTTCAATTTTTTTCTAACTATTTAATTATAAATGTACAATAAAGACTTGTCTACTATAATCACTATACATAATCATTACTGTTTATCACGAATAATCTCTACTGAACTTTCTACATCTTTTCCATTTAAAGAAAGTTCTATGGTATTTACTCCTTCTTCGAATGTATATGTTTTATAATCTTCTATCTTTTCAAAACCTTTTCCATTTATATTTAGATAATAATCTTTAATTACACTTCCATTTTTAAAGGCATCTATTATGAATTCATACTTTTCTTTATTTTTTTCTTCTTCTGATTTATTTTCCTCTGGTTTGTTTTCAATAGATTTTTTCATAAAGATTAAGTAAGCTTTAGAATCATCTTTTTCCTTTTCACCAAAAGGCGATTTATCTAGTAGCTCTTTATTTTTTGTAAATACAGTTGGCGGAATATATGAACCGCTAGCTATAAAATCTACATCCTTATCTGATGTTACATAACAGATATAGCTATTACTGTATTTTCTATTTAAAGTATTATCAATAGGTATACTATAAGAAGAAAGATATTTTTTAAAATCTCTAATTTTCATATCTCCCTCTTCACCTTTAATATCAATAAAATCAACTTTACTTAAACCCTTAGCCGAAAGTAGATCTGTTGCTCCTTGAGGCTCTTTATCTTTAAATGGAATAGTTCCACTCATATAGTCTACCATAACCCATTTATTAAACTTAGGGCTCCAATATTCAACTACATAATATTCAGAACTAGTTTCAAATTGCGGATTTTCTTTTCTAAATACCCCTATTCTACTTTCATATCCTAAATTTAAGATTAAATCTCTTAAAATTATTGCACTATCTCTTTTTGATACTTTTTTCGATTCTCCTTTAGACCTTAAAATATCATAACCATTTACATATTTAGTGTTTACTACATCATCAGGTGAAATAATAGTTTTTAAAATTTCTGTTGTTTTTAAAACCTTATTTATTTCACTATCTTCTTTACTAGCTATCTCAGATACTTTATAAAGATTTCCAAGTCTAAGTAACTTTTCATTTAAACTTAATGATTTTCTAAGTGGTTCGTAAAATAGCTCTATACTTTTTCCTTCATAAAAGTTATTCCATTTTACAATTCTAAGTCCTCTATTTTTTCCGTAGCTTAAAAAATAAAACAAAACAAGTCCAATTATAATTAAAAGCAGTATTACTTTTTTAAATATCCCCTTCATACTATTACCTCTATTTCTAATTTTATATATTTAATTATCGCAAAATATTAAGAAAGCTAAATAGATTTAACCTATTTAGCTTTTTATTTAAGTTTATTTATAATTAAAATAATATTGGGCTTACTATTTCTTCTTTTTCTTTTAAAAGGTCTGGCACGTAACTTTTTAATAAAGTAAATTCACCCTTTAAAGTATATTCTCCAAGATATGCTGGTATTAAGAAACTATCTCCAAATTTAATATCTAAAGTAGTTCCGTTAGCTTCTATTTTTCCTTCTCCATCTACGCAAGTGAAAAGATAAAATCTATCTTTATCGCTACTTTCAGTAACAGTCTCTTTTACTTCGTATTTTTGAATTGTGAAAAATTCACTTAAGCAAAGAATAGTTTTATCAAAACCTTCTTTGTGTATAGTTACTCCTTTTATGTTTTCTCCCTTTAAAGAAAAATCAATTACATCTAACGCTTTTTCTACGTGTATCTCTCTTCCTCTATTATAATCATAAACTCTATAAGTTGTATCACTGCTTTGTTGAATTTCAGCTATAGTAACTCCTTCACAGATTGCGTGAACTAAGCCACTTTTTACGTAGAACATGTCACCTTTTTTAACAGGTATTTTATTTAAATATGGATCTAAATCTGAAAGTTCTATCGCTTTTTTAAATGTTTCCTTATCGCAGTTTTTAGTTCCAACTATTAATGAAGCGTTAGGTTCTGCATCAACTACATACCAAGCTTCTGTCTTTCCTAAATCATTTTCTATTTTTTTTGCATATTCATCATCTGGGTGAACTTGTACTGATAATTTATCATCTGCTGTTATAAGTTTTATTAAAAGTGGGAATGTTTCTTTATCCATCTTATCCCCAACAACTTCATTTCCATATTTTTTTATAAGTTCACTAAAGCTCATTCCTTTTAGTTCACCATTTTCGATTATTCCAGTACCATTTCTATGACAAGCAATATCCCAAGACTCACCAATAACTCCGCTTGGCATGTTGTCTCTAAATTTTTCAAGTCCTCTTCCTCCCCATATTCTCTCGTAGTATAAATTTTCAAATTTAATTGGGTACATCTTAAAATTCTCCTTTTCTAGTCAATTCTTTATCTTATTAATTTTAAATTAGTTATCTCTATTAAATTAGAATCCTCATCACTATATAAATCATATTCACTTTTAATTTCACTATAATTACTATCTACTATAGCTTTTAAGATTAAATCGTTAGAATCTTTTGATAGCTCATATGCTTTTTTAATATTTTCCATAGCTCGAGTTATATTTTTTTCATATTTTCCATAATAATAAGCTGCATTATTTAAAGTAGTTATATTATCATTGTCTATCGCGTAAGCTTTTCTTATATATTCTATACCTTTATCACCTTTTTCAAAAGTAAAATATATACATCCTAATGCGTTTAAATAATCAGTATTATCTTTATCAAATTCTATTGCTTTTTCCATATTTTTTATAGCTAAATCTTTTTCTTCACGTTTTTCATTTAAAATAGCTAAATTATAAAAAGTTTTGCTATCTTTATTTGCAATTTTGCTTAACAAGAAGAAGTACTTATAAGAAACTTCACTTTCTTGCATCTCATTTATATAATAATTTGCTGTGTTTTCTATCAATATGCAATTAAAAGGCTCATAATAAAGTCCGCGTCTAAAGTAAGGTGCTAATAATTTATAATTTTTACTATCTTTAAATGTTATTATTTTAGGAAAAAGATTTGCATAAATATTTCCGTAGTCTTCCTTAAGTTCTAAGGCTTTTTTTCCATATTCTAATGATTTTTTAAGATTTTTAGCTTTTAAATAATATTCACTTAAAACATAACATCCACCATAATTATCTCCGTGATCATTTAAAACGTCTGTAATAATTTTATCTACAGTTTGATCCTCTTTATAGTAATCTAAAGCTTCTAAAAGCATTTTTTCTTCTATAAGACTTTTGTTCTCTCTTTTAGATAATTTCTCTATATTCTTTTTAAAGTCTATATTATTTAAAAATTCATATCTCTCTACTAAAAGGCTTGATACTTTATCATTTCTCTTTTTTGAGATATTTACTAAATCTATCCCTGAAATCCTAATTCCATTATCAATAGAATCTAATATTCTAATATTATTATTATCTAAATCATAAGCTTTATTTAGCGCTGTAAGGGCAGTTTCGTAGTCTTTAACTAAAAAATATAACTCTGCCTTTTTAGAAAGCTTATAAGAATCTTCATTTTCCTTTCCATAATCTCTTAATATTTCTTTTGCTGAATTAATATCATCTTTGTACACATACGAAACAATAAGAGTTTCTCTTAACCTATCATTTATAGGCTCATTAGTTAAAAAATCTTCTCCATACTCTATGGATTTATCTACTTCACCATTTAAAAGATATGTGAAGCTAATGTAATTTCCTAAAACCTTATCTTCTTCTTGATATTTTGCCTTACCGTATTTTGTAATAGCATCGTTTCTCTTTCTATAAGCATTAGAAAGCTTTACATTAGAATTTAACATCTCTCCCTTTAAAGATGCTATCTCCGCTTCTTTTACAGTCCAAATAGGCCAGTCCTCTTTTTCCCCTTTTTCAGCATACTCCTTTAAAGCTAAATCATAGTTTGCACTATAATAAGAAGCCTCGTTTGGATTTAGTTTGATATCTAAATCTACTGGCTTTTTAACTAGCGTTTTAACTGTAATGCTCACAGCTAAGGCAAATAAACATGTTCCTCCAATAATCAATATGTCTTCAATGAAAGGTCTTTTACTTACAAACTTTTTGTAGGACTCCTTTAGAGCTTCTCCCCCCTTAAGCTTACCCATACTATTCTCCCCTTTACATTTTGTTATTTAATTGTTTACACTTTTTAATTTTATCAAATTAATTTCTAAAAATCCACTTTATTACAAAAGTAAAATTTAATACTTAATTTATTTTTAATTGAAAGCCTTTATGATATGATGTAATATAATATTTGTGTATTTAGGAAAATAAAATTTTGTTTAAAAAATTTATATATGTCTATAATTTAGAATAAACTTAAGGCGGTGAGTACTATTAATATAAAATCAATTATAAGTATTTTATCTAGTAAATTCGTACTATTCCTTTCAAAGCATATTCTTAAAGGTGGAAGTACTTTCCCAGGAAGAGTTGCTTTAAAGCTAGATAATAAAATACTTCAAACAGTTTCAAAAGGATATAAAGTAATATTAGTAACAGGTACTAACGGAAAAACTACTACAACTAGTATGATTACTAACATTTTAAAAGAAGCAGGTTGTAACGTTATTACAAACAGTACAGGTGCTAACCTTTTCCCAGGTATAGTAGCTTGTTTTGTAGACAACTTCAAGTTCAACAACAAACCTAGAAATAGATATGCTGTTATAGAAGTCGATGAAGCTAACGTAAAATTTATAACTGAATACATAGAACCTGAACTATTAACTGTAACTAACCTTTTTAGAGATCAGTTAGATAGATATGGTGAAGTTTATACAACTTTAACAAAAATATTAGAAGGAGTTAAAAAATCTCCTAAAACTACATTAGTATTAAATGGTGATGAATCTTTACTAGGTAAATTAGATTTACCTAACCCTACTGTGTTTTATGGATTTAACGTTCCAGTTCAAAAGGATTCAAAAATCGATGTAAACTCTGATTCAAAGTTTTGCAAGTTTTGTAAATCTCCATATAGCTACAACTACATAACATTTAATCACTTAGGTGATTTTTATTGCCCAAGCTGTGGTTATAAAAGAGAAGAACTTAAATACTCAGTAAATAAAATAGTAAACCAAACTCCTGAAGAGTCAGAAGTTATAATAAATAATACACCTATAACTATAAGTCAATCTGGTGTTTACAATATCTATAATGGTCTTTGTGCGTATTCAATCGCTAAAGAACTTGGTGTTTCAGATTCAGTTATAAACGAATCTTTAGGTAACCAAGATTCAAGCTTTGGAAGACAAGAACAAATAAAAATAGATGGCAAAAAAGCTAAAATAATTTTAGTTAAAAACCCAGCTGGATACAACCAAGCACTTGATACATTATGCTTAAATGATGATGAATTTTCAGCATTATTTATGTTAAATGATAATTATGCTGACGGTAGAGACGTATCTTGGATTTGGGATGTTGACTTTGAAAAATTAAAGAATTTAAAAATAAATGATGTATTTATTTCAGGAATGAGAATGTATGATATGGCAGTAAGATTAAAAACCGCTGGATTAGATTCTAATAAATTCATAATAGAAGAAGATTATGAAAAACTAACAGAAAAGATTAAAAACTCTAAAGATGATAATATCTATATACTAGCTACTTACACTGCAATGATTAATTATAGAAAATATCTTCATTCTAAAGGTTACATCAAAAAACTATGGTAAAGGAGAAACTATCTATGGAATTAAATATTTGTCACCTTTATCCAGATCTTTTAAATGTTTATGGTGATGTTGGAAATATTCTAATATTAAAAAGAAGAGCTGAAAATAGAGGAATAAAAGTTAATATATTAAATGTATCTCTAAATGATGATTTTAAAGCAGAAGATTATGATTTTGTTTTCTTTGGCGGCGGTCAAGACTTCGAGCAATCAATCGTATCAGAAGATTTAAAAATAAATAAAAAAGCTGAACTTAGTAAATACATAGAAGAAGGTAAGGTATTACTTGCAATTTGCGGAGGATATCAACTTCTTGGTAAATACTACTCTGCTCCAACTGGTGAAAAAATCGAAGGACTTGGTATTTTAGATATTTACACTGAAGGTGGTCAAAAAAGACTTATAGGTGATACTATAATTGAAAATGAAGAGTTTAATCAAACTTATGTAGGTTTTGAAAACCACTCTGGAAGAACATTTACAAATGGTTTAAAGCCTTTAGGTAAATGCATAAAAGGATACGGAAATAATGGTGAAGACGGAAATGAAGGCTGCGTATACAAAAATACTTTTTGTACTTACTTTCACGGGTCTCTCCTATCTAAAAACCCAGAACTTGCAGATAAGTTTTTATTATTAGCACTTAAAAACAAATATGGAGAGGTTAATTTAGAGCCTCTTGATGATACTTTTGAACTAAAAGCAAAAGACGCTATTATCAAAAGATTAACTTCAAACTAAAATTTTAAAGATGAAGGGTATATAATACTCTTCATCTTTTTTTGTATAGAAAATTAAAGTAATAATAGTTCTAATAGGAACATTAGATTAAAGTTTATAATTATACACATTCTTAATATAATTTTAGTATTCTCCATTGTTTCTAACTTTGTTAAATGTTATACTCATTTGTGGGACAATATGAGTATTATGTCATAAAACAAAAAGAGATGGGGAGATATTTTGAAAAGAAAAGGATTTTTATTAAAAACACTTTCGCTTGTCTTTTCACTTTCATTATTATCACCTTTTGCAGGTAACACTATTAAAGCTTTTGCAGAACCAGTACAAAAGACTGCTGCAGTAGCTCAAACAGAGCCAAACATAACTGCAAAAAGTGCTATAACTATGGATTTAAAGACTGGAGAGGTTATTTACTCAAAAAATGCAAGTGCTAAGGCATATCCAGCTAGTACTACTAAGCTGATGACTGCATTATTATTTGCTGAAAAGGCACAAAAAGGTGACCAAATACCTTTCACAAAGACTGCTAAGGAACAACCACCTTATGCACTTCATTCTAACTGGCCTGGTGTTACATTAAACGTTGGAGATACAATGACAGCTGACGATGTAATGAAGGGACTATTAATTTTCTCTGGTAATGATGCAGCTTATATGATAGCTGATTACGTTGCTGGTAGCAAAGAAGCTTTTTCAGATTTAATGAACAAAAAAGCTAAAGAACTTGGAATGAATAATACACACTTCATTACTCCAAACGGATTACATGATGATAATCATTACACTACAGCTTATGATTTAGCACTTTTAACAAAAGCAGCTCTTTCTAATCCTTGGATTCGTGAAACTGTTGGTTTAAAAGAAACTACAATCACTATAGGCAATAAGCCAGTTAAACTTGAAAATAGAAATACTGGACTAGGTGAAAATGGTAATCTTGGCGGAAAAACTGGAACTACTACACCTGCAGGTGACTGTTTAGCAGCCCTATACGAAAGAGATGGTAGACAAGTAATTGGTGTTGTACTACATTCAGAAAACAAAGGTAATACAGACCATTCTTTCAGACAAAAAGAAATGAATGCAATTATGGATTATAGCTATGCACAAAATCCTACTGCATTTAAAACAAATGGAACTAAATTAGATGACGTAACTTTAAAATATAAGTTATTTAGATTCTTTGGTCCAGAAAAAAGCATAACTGTTCCTGTAACTTTATCAGAAGACGCTATGCTATACAAAAATACATTCAATGATACTCATGCAAAACTTCAATATGTCCCTGGAGATCAAACTGCTTGGCAAGTAGCATCAAATAACGATGTTAATGTCAAACTTACATCTGGTATTTACAGCAAAGATTTAAAAGGTCAAGTTGATATTTCAACTATGCAAATACTTAAAGCAAACGCTTTAGCTTACCTTGGAATTTTAGTTGCTGTTGTAGTAATATTAGTATTAATAATCTTCATTATAAGATTTATAAATATGAGACGTCGCAAAAAAAGACGTTATTCTTCATACAGAAGATATTAAAAAGAAGGTGGATTAATCCACCTTCTTTTTAACTTTTCTAAAAGCTTTCTTAGAAGCTTTATTTTTAGTTTTTTTCTTAACCGTTTCTTCTTTTTTCTTATTAAACTCTTTTTTATTATCTTTTTTCTTTTTTATTGTAGTCTTCTTTTTCATAACTGAATGACCAAAAGTACCTATAGAGTTTCTTGGCATTTTATAATATTCACCGTGACAATATGTAAGTAAATCTCCTCTTTCAAAGTGAAGCTTTCCTTTTTCATCCATAAGCTCATCACTTATATGTGAACCTAAAACCTCTGCTATAAACATATCGTGAGTTCCACCTAATTTAACTATCTCTTTAACTCTACACTCTACAGAAATTGGACATTCATCTATATAAGATGCATTTATGTGAGTACACTCTTTCATTGTAAAGCCCATTTCTTTTATTTTATCGTTAGTTCTTCCGCTTCTAACTCCACAATAATCAACAGCTTTTACCATATCGCTACTTGCAATATTTAAAACAAATTCCATACTTTCTTTTATGTATTCATAAGAAAGTCTACCTGGCCTTACTGAAATTGAAAGCATAGGAGGCTTTGTGCTTATAGTTCCAGTCCAAGCGACTGTAAATACATTTTCTTTTCCTTCTTTGTTTCTAGATGAAATCATAACAACCGGTACTGGGTTTAAAACTACACTACCTTTAAATTCTATTTTTTTCATAATCTACTCCCACTCTTTCCAAACTTCTGGTTCGTATCCTACCGTTGCAAGCTTTCCATTTCTTACTATCGGAGTCTTAATTAAAGTGCAATCTTTTAGCATAACTTCCATTTTTGTTTCTTCAGATCTTATCTTATCTAAATTGGAATTTTTATAATTTTTAGCTTTATCATTTATAAGATTATTTAATTTAACTGAGTTTTTTACGCTAGTTAATTCACCTTTACTAATCCCTTTTTCTTTCATATCTATAAAAGCATACTTAATTCTTCTTTCTTTAAAGTACCTTTCTGCTTTTTTTGTATCGTTACATTTTTTAGTACCAAATATTTGTATATTCATCTTATCACCTATTTACATCTTCTATAATATTTATTAATTCTAAAAGTGAGTCTACAGTAAAACTTGGGTTTACTTTTTTTAACCTATCTAACTCTAACATAGTATAACTTACTGCACAAGTTAAACTTCCAGCACTATTTCCTGCCATCAAATCAAAGTGACTATCTCCTACCATAATAGCTTCATTTGGCTCTATATTTAACTCCTTACAAGCATAAAGGACAGGTTCTGGTTCTGGCTTGTGCTTGTCTGTTTTTTCTGGAGTAACGATGCAATCCATATATTTTAAAATATTTGAAATTTCCATTCCTCTCTTTGCTAAGTCTTCTCTTTTTGATGTAACTACTCCAATTTTTATTTTTTTATCCTTTAAAGTTTTTAAAACTTCCTCTACCCCATCAAAAGATTTACACATATCATCATGTATACTAAAATTATATTCTCTATAATCTTTTATAAGTTTTTCTACAAGAACTTTATCTTCTGTGTATTTACTAAATGTATAATGAAGAGGTTGTCCATAATTACTTGTAATTTCATCTTTTGATAAGTTTAGATTAAGATTATTTTTAAATACATAATCAAAAGATTTATATATAAGGTCATTTGTATCTAACAAAGTCCCATCTAAATCAAATAAAACTGCTTTTATCATAAATTTTCTCCTTAAATTCTTTTTATTTTGACATCATTATATCAAATATTTTTTTCTTAGTCTAAATAGTGCTTTAAATAAATAGCTTATTTCTTATATAAAATATTACTTTTTGCTATATTGTCATTAATTACAAATTGTATTATACTTCTATATTAGGTGGTGGTTTTATGGAATCGACTAGGGAGATAGTTAAAAGAGATTATTATTTTGACACCTTAAAAGGTGTTTTGATTTTGCTAGTTGTTATAGGTAATTCTTTAGAACTTTCTAAAACTGATTTACCTTTTATGCATTATTTTATATTGTTTTTATATATGTTTCATATGCCTTTATTTGCTTTTATTTCGGGTTACTTTTGCAAACAAAGTAAACGTTCTACTGTGCAAAGGGTAAGTGAAATATTTATTTTGTATGTTTCAGTTCAAACTCTTTATTTTATGTTTTATAAATTTATAATGGGTGAAACTGAATATAGGTTGAAATTTATGGAGCCTTACTGGACTCTTTGGTATTTAGTGTCCCTTATTTTTTGGTATATTATATACGATTATATAAAGGATTATAAAAAATGGTTAATTGGTAGTTTACTAGTTGCAATCCTTATAGGATACGACCCTAGTGTCTTTAATTATTTAAGCATATCTAGGACTATTTTCTTTTTACCATTTTTCATTTTAGGCGTTATATTTAAAAAAGAATACATAAAAAAAATCAAAGAAAAAAAGAAACTCTTAGGAATACTATCTTTAATAGTTTTAATAATTTTATTTTTTCTTTCCTTTGGGCTTATAATTGATTTATTGTTTGAGTTTGTAGGTTATGAGAGTTATTACCCAAACGCTACTTGGTACCCTCTTTTAATTAGGATTTTTCACTATATAGGTGCTGTTATTTTAGGTGCTTTTATAATGAGTTTAATCCCTAAAAACAAAACTATGTTTTCAAGTATCGGAAAATATTCTTTATATATTTATATAGTACATTCAGGAGTATCTGAATTTTTTATAACAAATGAGATATTAAAATATTATAATTATGGATTTTTAATTTTCTCAGAAATAGTTATAGTATTTATATCTTTACTTTTAGTTTATTTATACGTGAAATTTAAAGATAAAATATTAATAAAAAAAGCTACAGCACTTAAAAATTAGTGCTGTAGTTTTTTTCTTCTTAACACCTTTATCTATCTTCTCATATTATAGAATATAGTATTTATAAAGGAGTACAATATGAAATTTAAATCGAAAATATCCCTATTTCTAGCATTAGTATTTAGCTTATCTTGCCTTTTAATTTCATGTAATAAAGAAGATGATAAATCTTTAAAAAAAGTTAGATTATCTGAAGTTGTTCGTTCAATCTTTTATGCCCCTATGTATGTAGCTATAAATGAAGGATATTTCAAAGAGGAAGGATTAGATATAGACCTATCCACTGCACAAGGTGCAGATAAAGTTATGCAAAACGTATTATCAAAAAATGCTGATATAGGTTTTTGCGGACCAGAACAGGTTATCTATATATATAATCAAGGAAGAGATGACTACCCTGTTTTATTTTCAAAACTAACAAATAGAGATGGCTCATTCTTAGTTTCAAGAGAAGACTCTAAAAACTTTTCTTGGAGCGATCTTAAAGGAAAAGAAATTATAGGTGGAAGACCAGGCGGTGTTCCTGAAATGGCTTTAGAGTACGTTTTAAACAAAAATAATATAGTTCCAAATAAAGATGTAACTATGGTAACTAATATTGACTTTACAGCAACTTCTGGTGCTTTTAAGTCTGGAAAAGCAGATTACGTTTCTTTGTTTGAGCCTACAGCTTCAATGCTTCAAAAAGAAGGTAGTGGAAAGATTGTTTCTTCAATCGGAGAATCAGCAGGTGAAATGCCTTACACTTCTTTCTTTGCAACAAAATCTTATATGGATGAAAATAAAGATACAATAGCAAGTTTTACAAAAGCTATCTATAAAGGACAACAATATGTTAATTCAAACTCTTCAAAAGATATAGCAGAAAAAATCAAATCATTTTTCCCAGGAACTGAAGAAGACATAATAATAAGTGTAATTGACAATTACAAAAAAATCGGTGCTATAGCAAAAGATCCAGTAATTACAGAAGAAGGTTTAAATCACTTAATGGATATAATATCTAAATATGATTCATCTCTTATAAAATCTAGACCACCATTTAAAGATATTGTTACTAATGAATTTACAGATAAACTTAATATTGATTAAAAGGTAAATTACATTGAGTTTATTAGAGGTTTCTAATATAAACATGTCTTATCACAGTGAAAAATCTGAAACTAAGGCACTTAGTAATATATCTTTTAATGTAGAAAATGGAGATTATTTAAGTATACTTGGACCTTCTGGATGTGGTAAATCCACACTTTTAAATATAATAAGCGGTTTATTAGTTCCATCTACCGGGAAAATACTTTTTAATGGAAAAGATATATTAAAGCGAGAAGCGCAAATTGGATATATGTTTCAAAGAGATGGACTTTTTGATTGGACTTCTGTATGGAATAACGTAACTTTAGGCCTTAAGATAAAAGGCGAAATGACTGAAGAAAACAAATCTAGAGTCTTAAAGCTTTTAGAAAACTACGACCTTTTAAAATTTAAAGACCATAAACCTTTAGAATTATCTGGGGGTATGAGGCAAAGAGTTGCTTTAATTAGAACTTTAGCTCTAAATCCTAAAGTATTATTTTTAGATGAGCCTTTTTCATCTTTAGATTATCAGACAAGACTAAATGTATGTGATGAGATCCACCAAATAATTAAGCTTGAAAAAAAGACTGCACTAATGGTAACTCACGATATAGGTGAAGCAATATCGACTTCAAATAGAATCATTATATTAAAGAAAAGACCAGGTGAAATTAAAAGAGAAATATCTTTAGATTTTAACGAATCACTAACTCCTTTCTATAGAAGAAAAGAAAAATCTTATAATGATTACTTTAATATTATTTGGAAGGAGCTTCAAGATGAGTAGTTTAGAGCATAAAGAATACCTAAAAAAAGTTAGAAAGAAAAAACTTTTAATTACCTTTTTTAGAGTTTTTATATTAATTTTATTTTTAGGACTTTGGGAAGTTTTTGCAGATTTAAAGATAATCGATCCATTTTTAACCTCTTCTCCAAGTAGAATTATAACTACTCTTACTACTTTTATAAAAGATGGTTCTATTTTAGGTCATATATCTATTACTTTATATGAAACTATATTAGGTTTTACTTTAGGAACATTATTTGGGACATTTATTTCTATATTTTTATGGTGGTTTCCTACAGTTTCTAAAATCCTAGACCCATATATAGTTGTTTTAAACGCCCTACCTAAAGTAGCACTTGCCCCTATAATTATCTTTTGGGTAGGTAACGGTATTACAGCAATAATTGTAATTGCACTTTTAATTTCCGTAGTTACAACTACTTTAAGTGTTTATTCTGGTTTTCTTGAAGTAGATAAAGATAAGCTACTTTTAATGAAAACTTTTGGAAGTTCTAAGCTTCAAACTTTAAGGTATTTAATAATTCCATCATCTCTTCCAAATATCATATCTGCACTTAAGATTAACGTAGGTTTATCTTGGGTTGGTGTAATTATGGGAGAATTTTTAGTTGCAAGAAGCGGTATAGGATTCTTATTAGTTTATGGTGGACAAATTTCACAATTAGATATGGTAATGATGGGAATTGTAATTTTATCAATAATTGCCTTTATTATGTACAAAATTGTTAGTATAATAGAATCTAAATTTGTGAATAAATAGTTAATATAAACTTAAAACAAATTTTTCTAAATATCTTTATAAAAGACTCTATAAGTAGCTTAACATTGAATGTTATTAGTTCAAACTTTTCTAATAACATTCTTTTTTCTACAGTTTTCGCATTTACTTAATCTTTATTAAGTGGTACATTATTAAAGTATGAAAAATTATTATCTATTTATAGATTTATATACAAGTTAGGAGGAATACTCTTGAAATTATTAAGAGAGGCTTTAATAATTTTTGGTATCTACCTTATCGGAGAGTTCTTAGTTCAAATAACTAACATACCTGTACCTGGAAACATAGTTGGACTTCTACTTCTTTTGATTTGTCTATGCACAAAAATAATAAAGCCAAGCCAAATAGAAACAATATCAAATTTCTTTTTAGATCACTTAGCCTTTTTCTTTTTACCAGCTGGAGTTGGTTTAATGAACTCATTTGGAGTAATTAAAGCTAATATCGTTCAAATTCTAATCGTATGTATAGCAACAACTGCTATCACAATAGCTGCAACAGGTCGTATAGTTCAATTTGTTGCAAATAAAATACAAGCTAAAAAGGAAGGAAGTGCACCAAATGGAACTACTAACAAATAATGTGTTCTTTGGGATAGTTTTATCTTTAATAGCTTTTGAAATAGGTATCTTTGCTTACAAGAAAACAAAACTACCAATATTTAATCCATTATTAATCGCAATTATAGTTGTTATTGCATTTTTAACAGCATTTAATATAGACTTTAAAGATTATAATCAAGGATCTACATTTATAAACATGTTCCTTGGACCTTCAACAGTTGTTTTAGCACTGCCTCTATACAACCAAATAGAGCTACTAAAACAAAATGCTATCGCTATATTTATTGGAATCTTCTGCGGTACTGTTGTTGCAATCTTCTCAATAATGATACTTTCTCATTATTTAGGATTAAATTTATCAATGATTGCTTCACTTGTTCCAAAATCAGTTACTACTCCAATAGGAATAGCTATAAGCTCACAATTAAATGGTCTAGTTCCAGTTACTGTGTTAGCTATTATATTATCTGGTATAATCGGCGCTGTAATTGGACCTACTATCTGCAAAATTTGTAAAGTTACAAATAAAATTGCAGTTGGTATTTCACTTGGAACAGCTTCTCATGCTGTTGGAACTTCAAAAGCATTAGAACTTGGTGAAACTGAAGGTGCTATGAGTTCCCTTGCAATTGGTATAGCCGGTATAATGACTGTTTTCGTTGCACCTGTCGCATTACACGTTGCAATGTTTTTCTACAAACTATTAGTCTAAAAGACAAGCTAAATAATAAAACAATGTCGTTTTATTATTTAGCTTTTTTAATTTGCTAATAAAATTCAACAAATTAGTAAGTTATATTATATTTTTCACTTAAAGTATCATTTTTTCTATTGTAAATTCCATCCCTTCTAAGTAAAATTATGGTATAAAGGGGAGGGGTTTATAATGGCAGTCAATTTTGACTTTAATCGAAAGGACAGTATAAAAACAAATCTGTCTAAAAAAATAGGTTTAACAATCTTTATAATTACTACTATTAATATATTTTTATATACTGTTTTTATAAAATTTGTTATAACAAATTCACTAAAGGAGCACTCTATAGATCCAAGTTTAATCTTAGATCACACAAATATTGCTTTTTTAGTCGCTGGAATACTTACAATACTTTTATCTGTAGTAGTTTCAAGCTTTATAACTTACAAGCATTTATCACCACTTGCTAGACTTTTAAATAACTTTAGAATACACTTTGAATTCTTAGCAGAAGGTGATTATTTCTACAGAATAAAAGAAAAACATTTTAAAAGAAAAGATGAGTTAGGTCCTATTGCTAAAGCTGTAGATAATATGCAATTATCCGTTTTAGATATAGTAACTGAAATGTCTAATAACTCATATGAATTATCAGATCAGTCTAGAAGCTTATCTGATTTATCTCTTGATTTAAATGGTCTTACAAACGAAATATCAAATTCTATTTCAGATATTGCAAATAGTACAAGCGATGAATCACTTGATATTTCATCTGTATTAAATGAGTTAGATGCATTTAAATCTATGCTTGAAGAAAATATAAAATATATAAATGAAATTTCAAGTATGACTTCAAACATCGATACGCTTTCATCTACAAGTTCAAAAGAAGTTCAAAACTTAAACAAATCATTTAGTGATTTTAACGATATGTTTAGCGCATTCTTAAACGTTATAACTGAGATGAAAAATGATATTAAAAAAGTTAATGAAATAACAGAGATGATAAATACTATAGCAGAACAAACTGACTTACTAGCATTAAACGCAGCTATAGAAGCTGCAAGAGCTGGTGAAGCTGGAGCTGGTTTCTCTGTAGTTTCAAATGAAATAAGGAATTTATCAATTCAAACTAAACAATCATCTGTTAGTATAAATAACTTAATATCATCTGTTTTAACAAGTTCAAATGAATTATTTAATAGAACATCACTTTTATCAGACCAACTTACAAGACAAAGAGATACTATAGAAAATACATTAAATTCATTTAATAATATATCTTCTTCTGTAAGTACAGTTTCAACAAAGGTTAATATTTTAAATTCTTCATCAACTGATATTGCAAATAGTAATTCTAATATTGTTTCAAAGATTGCAAATATAAATGCATCTTCTCAAAACATATCAGAACTTGCTCAAAGAATAGATGGTTCAACTTATACTTTAACATCTTCAGCAGAAGTACTTTTAAATTGTTCTAAAGATTTAAACTCTTTAGCTAAAAGGTCAGTAGAAACTGCATCTAAATTTAAATTACAAGACGAAGATGGTATAACAAATAGAAATGAAGGAAAATAAACAAAAGGGTATTTCAAAGCGAAATACCCTTTTAGTTTATATAAATTCTAATTTCCAATTCCAATAATTAGTTTTGCTATCTTTTTCTAGTTTAAAGTATGCACTAAATGTTGTTCCCTTTTTGCTTTTTAAGTTTCTAAAGCCTACTTTTCCGTTTTTAAGTAAAAGAACAACCATCTCTTTACTTACCTTTTTACCGAAAGACGCTATATATCTATCATCTTTCCAAATAGTAAATTTACAACCATTTTTCCAGTTAGAACAACCAAAGCCTTTATCCCCTTCTATTATAGGATTCCCACACTCTGGGCAGTTTCCAAGGGATTCTTCGCCCTCTTTTAAGTCTACTTTAAAATACTTTAAAGCACTTGTGTCATTTTTAATTTCGTTAACACCGTTTATAGTAAATTCTTTTATCATCTTTAGGAAATCTTCTTTTTTAACTTTTCCTTTTTCTATATCAGATAAAGTCTTTTCAAGTCTTCCTGTATATTCTAAATCAAGTAATTCTTTTACAGGGAATATTTCAACTACCTTTTTCCCAAGGTCTGTACAAGTTAAACTTTTCCCTTTTGACATTATGTATCCTACATCTTTAAGCTTTTTAATAGTTTCCGCTCTAGTAGCTGGAGTTCCTATACTAAACCCACTTAAAATAGATGCCATCATTTCTTCGCTGTCTTCTGTATTATCTTCTTTAAAACTCTTACCGCAAGTTTCCATAAGTCTTAAAAGAGTTTTTTCAGTGTGCTTTTTAGGTGGTTTTTTAGTTACTTTAGCGCTTTTACTATCTATTACTAAAACCTTATCTTTTTCGTTTACCATAGGGAGTATTGTATCTTTAGTTTCAATCTTTTCAACTACTCTAAAGCCTTCTACTAATTGAACCTTACCTTTAGATATAAACTCTCCAATAACGCCTTCTTTAAATACCTTTGCTACTATCTTAGTTTCTTCAAACTGTGCTATAGGCATAAACTGCATTATAAATCTATTTTTAACAGCATTATATACTATTTCTTCATCTTTACTTAAACCTGATGGCTTAAGGTAGGTTGGAGTTATAGCACTGTGGCTCTCTACTTTAGAATTATCAAAGACTCTTTTACTCTTTTTAAACTTAACTTGATTTTCGTAAGGAAGTCCCTTTTTTAAAGTTTCTAATACTTTCCTAGCTCTGCCTTCTAAACTCTCTTCTAAGGCTATAGACCCTGTTCTAGGATAAGTTATAAACTTCTTTTCATAAAGGCTTTGTGCAACCTTTAAAACTTTATCTGAAGTCCATCCTTTATATTTACTAGTAACATATCCTTGTAAGTTAGAAAGATTAAATAAAAATGGTGGATATTCATTTTTCTTTTCTGTTTCTTTACTTACAATTTCAGCATATTCTTCTTTTATTATATTAGATATGTTGTCTAGATATTTTTTATCTTCAAACTTCTCTGAGTTATTTTCGTAATATAAGCCTTCATACTCTTCTTGGTTTTGAGTTTTAAATGAAGCATTTAACTTATAATAACTTGTAGCTTTAAAGTTTTCTATTTCTTTATCTCTATCATAAATTATCTTAAGAGTTGGAAGTAATACCCTTCCTATATTTAAGATTTTATCGTCGTTAAATTTATATTTTATTGTTGTGACTGATGTAAGGTTTATCCCTATAATCCAATCTGCAAGCTGTCTTCCTATCCCTGCATCTTGAAGGTTTTGCATTTCAGTGTTTGGTTTGATCTTTTCTATCCCTTTTTTAACCTCTTCTGGAGTCCATTCATTTAAAAGTAGTCTATAGATTGGTTTCTTTTCGTTAAAGTGAATAAACAGTTCATCTGAGATTACTTGCCCTTCTCGGTCAAAGTCAGTTGCAGAGATTATTCCGTCTACATCATTTCTATCTATTAAACCTTTTATGATGTTTATCTGTTTTAATGCACCCTTATCAGTTACATTTCTGTTATGACTATCTGTTTTTACCTTATATTTAAAATCCTCTGGAATAAACGGAAACTTTTCCATCCTCCAACTTCTCATACTTTCGTCATAATCTTTTGCATCATATAGTTGAAGTAAGTGACCAAATGCCCAAGTAACAAGGTATTCTTCACCTTCAAAATATCCGTCTCTTCTAGTCTTTATCTTAAAAGCATCTGCTATATTTTTAGCTACTGATGGCTTTTCAGCTATTATAACCTTTTTCAACTTACCAGCTCCTAATTTTTCTTTAAAATTATTAAGAGGAAGCTAAAACTCCCTCTTAAAATCATTAATTTCTCATTAAATTATACTATGAATTTGACTATTTTCCAAATTAACTTTTATGCTTCATTAAATATCCAAATAAAATAATTTAAAACACTTGCAAATATACTCCATAATAAATATGGAACCATACATAACCCTGAAATTTTATCTATTTTAAAGAAGCTTATAGTAGTTAAAATTATAAATATAATTAAAATAATAAGTTCTATAAATGCTAGTCCAAATAAATTAAACTTAAAATATAATATAGGCCAAAGAAAATTTAGTGCAAGCTGGATATAGTAAAATATAATAGCTAAATTTATCTTTCTCTTTGATTTTAAGTAAATCCTATAAGACGCATACCCCATTAAAATATATAATATAGGCCAAACTATCCCAAATATAAAATCAGGTGGTGAAAATTCCGGTTTTATAATATTTTTATAACTTTCCTTTGCACTCCCCATAGTAAAATAAGATATTAAAAACGATCCACCTAAAGGTACTAACAAATTAAAGAGCAAAGCCTTAATTGACCTTTCTCCATCTACATATAATATTTTTTTCATAAAACACCTCAAAATAATTATTTACACTATAAATAATATACTTAATTTTAAATAATTATTCTTATATGTAGATATCTGAAAACTCCAAATCTACCTTTTCTTCAAGTAAATTTAATTCTAAGTCTTTTTGAAGTTCATAGTTTTCTATTTCTTTTATAGGGATATTAAACATGAAGGTATTATTGTTTTTATTTGATATAAAATTCATATAACCTCCGTGGGCTTCAATTATAGCTTTGCATAGATAAAGACCTAGTCCACTTCCTTCTTTTTCCCGACTTAATTCTTTATTAGCCTTTGTAAATTCATCAAAAATATAGGGAACTATATCTTTTGAAATAATTTCACTATTATTTTGTACTGTAATAGCTACTATATTCTTTTCTTCATTTAATGAAACATTAATATATATCTCTTTATTTTTTTCACCATACTTTACACTGTTTGATAAAAGATTTAATATGACTCTCTCTATCATATCTTTATCAATAGGTACAAGTATCTCTTCATGTGTCGTATCAAAAATTAAGTTATTACTTATTTTTTGAATATATTTATTGCAAACTTGAGATACATTTTCTATAACTTCAACGATATTGCAATTTTTCTTATTTGGAATAAGGTATCCTTCTGAAATCTTATTTGAATCTATAAAATTATTTATAGTTCTAATAAGTCTTAAACAGTTTTGTCTTATTTTAAATGTATTCTTTTCAATTTTATTTACCATATTATTATCTAAATAATATTTATTTAATTGAAGTGCTGAATGAATAACATTTATAGGTGTTCTTAATTCATGTGAAACATTTGAATAAAATTCATTTTTGATTTTTTCTTTTTTTATACATTCGTCATATTGCTTTTTAGCTTCGTAATATTTGTTTAAATCTGTTATATCCTTTAAATACACAATCCAATCATTTACACCAGATTTTATCTGATATACTTCAAACTCTCTATTATTATCAAAAGATTTTAAGATATTTTTTTCTTTATCTCTATTTTCTATTAGATAATTTATAAATAATTTTGTATCGCTATTTTTTAATCTATCTTCTAATATTCTACTTGCAGAATTATTTATAAATAAAATGTTATCTAAATGAATTAACATTATTCCATCGTTTAAAGAATTTAAAATATCAAAATATCTTTGTTCTGACCTTTTATTTAATGTTTGTAATTCTTTTAAGATTGTATTTCTTTTATCTAATTGCATATTCATTTTTTCATACATTTTAGTTAATCTTTTTAATTCTTCTTCTTCTGATATATAATTTTCTTCTAAAAGCCTTCTTGATATAGCTTCGTAAAGCACAAAATACGCAAGATCTCTTAGTAAGCTTAGGATAAAGTTCATATTTATGTTATCTATAAGTGTAACACCATTTAATGCAGTATAAATATTAATTAATGTTAAATAAATAAGTGCACTTGGAATAATATTTACTCTTTTTTTATACGTTTTAGCTGCATTTAATAAAATTAAAACAGAAAATATACTTATTAGATGAATTTTAAGCATCCATAAGCTATTTAAACTTAAAAAATTTATATTTATAAAAGCTTTAGAATTATTAACTAAAAATGCTAATAATATACCTAATTCAAGTACCCCATATATTATAAATACCTTGCCTCTAGATAACTTAAACTTATAAAATATGCAACCTAAAGGAATTATTGAAACTTCTAAAATAGAATTACATCCAACTAATGCTCTGTAAAAATCAGTATTATACGCAAAAGGGTCTATTGATAACATAACACCTCTAATATAACCTAGCATACTTAAAATAAAAAATCCTATTGCAGTATTTGTACTTATACCTATCTCTTTTCTACTAAAGGCTATTATTCCTATAGCAGTACCACAAGCTGATATCATAATTTCAGGTATCATTAAATAATGAATACCTTGCTTACATGCACCATACAACACAAAAATTATTATTCCTGTAAAAATAGGAATATTGACAATCGATCCTTTGTTTTTAAGGCACTTAATTATTTTTTAGCCCCCCTCTCTTAAAAAACAAACCGACTTTAGTTCCACACAACTTTTTACTTTCGATAGTTACTTCTCCCCCTTGGGCCTCAACTAATCTTTTGACGACATATAGCCCTATACCACTTCCTTTTTCCATAAGGCTTTTCCCCTTGCCTTTTGTGCTATACATATCAAAAATGTTTTTTATAAGATCTTCATCTATTCCTATTCCGTTATCTATTATTTCAATATTTACTCCTAGTAAATTATTTGTTATTTTAACTAATACTTCACCTCCCTGCTCTGTAAATTTAATAGAATTAGAAATTATATTAACTATTATCCTATTAATTGCCTTTTTATCTAAATATAAATATATTATCTCTTCATTTGTATCAAAAATTAAGTCTATATTTTTGCTTTTAGCGTAAAACACTAAGCTTTGAACTATCTCTTCAATAAACTCAACTACTTCTATCTTTTCTAAATTTACATCAATATCGTCTGAATTAATCTTTCCCACATCAATTATATTATCCGCTAAGCTTATAAGTGATGAACAATTACTTTTAGAGATATCAATATACTTTATAAGTGAATTTATGTCATTGTTTTGTACAAAAAATGATTCTAATTGAGTAGCTGAATAAATAACATTTATTGGAGTTTTTAAGTCATGACTTATATTTGATAAAAAGTTCTTTCTGATTTTTTGCCTAAATTCATTTTCTTTTATTTCATCTTTTATTTTATTTAGTTTCTCTTTTGATGTTATATCCGTAAAAGATAATATAATCTCACCATTTTCTATATTAGTATTAACTAATTGCATAGTTAAAAAAGATTCACTATTTCTTATTTTACATTTTGATATCTTTAATTTAGAATCATCATCAAACACATCTCCGTTTTCAATATCAATTATATAATTAATATTAAAATTAACTATTGACCGTAGATTATCCTCTCTTACTAGATTTAGAAAAAGTTTATTTGCATATATAATTCTTTTAGTTTCATTATTAATAATAACTAAAGGTACTGGCATACTTCTAAGTAAATCCTTAACAAGCTTCTCGCTATTTTTAAGCCTTAACCTTGTAAACTCATGTTCTCTTATTTTTTCTAGATAATCTTTATTAATATTTTTTAGTTCTTCACTTTTACTATATACTTTAGCAAACAGTATCTTATATGGGTTATTCAATAAATTATCTACTGTAAAAATTGCTAAAACATTTAATTCAGTAAAAATCAATGCATTTAGAACTCTTGAAAAATCATTTGGTACATAGAAAATTAGCATTATTAACATAAGAATGCTTACAATTAAATTTATAATTGCAAATACATAAAAATAATTTATTTCATCCTCTATAACTAAATCGAATTTACTAATATCATTAATATTAGCTACAGCTGTCTGTATAAAATATAATACCCCAATCACTACAGAAACTCTGTTCATATCTAAATTATATAAAATTAATATTATTCCAAATAGCACTATGATCCTTATTAAATGATTTTCAAGTATTATTCTTTTTGTATTTATAAAAGCAAATACAGCACGGATAGCTTCAGCATAAAGAATTAATAAGTATATCCCATACTCTTTTAAAAATATTATATTATCATTTTTTCTCATTATCTCTGTTAAATCAAGCATATAAACTACTAAATTACTAAATATAACAACAATAAATACATAAGATACTAAATCGAATAATTTACTTCTATCTAATCTTCTAGTTGACCAAGTTACAAGTATTACACAAAGATTTGTGACAAACATTATTATTTGGACTAAATAAATTCCAACTAATACGTTTTTACTAAAGGATAATATTATAAAAGAATACATTGAGAAACAAAAAATCATTGAAAGTATAACCTTTATTTTTGAACTGTATAAAAGATTTTTTAACTCACTATTTTTTGACATTTTTACCCCCTTTATACTAATTTTACTTTATTTATATCTCTCTGTGAAGGATATCGACTAAAATAGTATTAAAATGACAAATTAAATCCAAAATAAAAAAACAACTCCTTTTTAGAGTTGTTTTTTATGAAAAATTTTAATATTAATTATTTTTCTCTAACCAAGCTAATACATCAGATATAACTTCATCTTTATTTTTCTCATTTAACATTTCATGTCTACCATCTTTATAAAGCTTATATTTTACATCCTTTACTCCAAGCTTAATAAAAGAGTTATAAAGATTTAATATACCTTGCCCAGACTTACCTACAGGATCTTTATCTCCTGCAAAGATAAAAATAGGCATATTCTTATTAATACATTTTAAATTATCCTCGTTATGGATACTCCATATACCATCTATTAAATCGTGATAAAATGAAGATGTACAAACAAATCCACAGTACTTATCTTCAATATATTTATCTACTTCTTTTTCATCACCGCATAACCAATCAAAATTAGTTCTAACTGGCTTAAATTTATTATTAAAAGATCCAAATGATAGCTTGTCCATAAGCTTACTAACGTGGTCTCTTCCTTTTAAAGTCATTTCTATCTTCGCAATTAATCTTCCAAGTTTTGTTATCTTATCTGGTTTTCCGTTAGTTCCAGATAGAATAAGCTTATCTATAGTATCACCATAAATTTCAGCATACCTCTGACTTAAAAAAGATCCCATACTATGACCAAATAAAATAATTTCTTTTGATGGGTGGTTTGTTCTTATTATAGAATTTAATTTATTCATACCATCTACCATACTATTAAAGCCATGAATATCACATGCATATCCTAATTTTTCTGCACTTTTACCATGTCCCCTGTGGTCGTTTGCATAAACTACATAACCTTCTTTAACTAATCTTCTAGCAAAGTAATCATATCTTCCTGCCCACTCTGTCATCCCGTGTGCAATTTGAACGACCCCTTTAATATCAGAATCATCTACTTTTTCATCTTTCCAAACATATCCTTGAATATCTTTATTATATCTATCTTTAAAAATAAAGTTTTTCATTATATCCTCCACTCTAACCTTAAAATTACCTTACAATTATATTATATAGTTCTATCTTAAACTATACAAATAAAAAAGTTTTAAGGATTCTTAAAAAAAATAAATGTTATAGTTTTAGAACTATAACATTTATTTTACATCTCTATATGCAAGTAGCGCATTTAAATTATCGAAAGAATATACAGTAAGAGTATTCGGATCTCCGTATCCTCCGTATATCTCACTATCCTTATTTAAAATTTGAAAGCCTTCTAATTTATTTAATGCTAAGTTATATAATTCAGTATCATTTACCTTACTAGCTATTCTTAAAAGTAATGCATAGATAGAAGTAGATTCAACTTTTGATGCTTTTTCTCCAGTATTTCTGTCATAAACTGCATAAATTGCACCGTCTTTTTTAAACTTCTGTTTAATAAAGTTTACGCTTTTAGATACATCATCACCTATCTCTGCTTTATTTAATATTATTATAGATGAAAGCAGCATATCTGGGTTTTCTGTATCATATTTTTTTGTATCATTTTCATAATATTTACTATAAAGCGGAAGCTTATCACTTATAAACCCGTTATTTATAACTGTCTTAGCATTTTTTAATACAAACTTCCACTTAGAATCTATATTATTTAGATATTTTAAAGTAGGTAAATCTAAATAACAAAGAGTTGTTTTTTTGCTTTTTCCTGAAGGATCTTCAAAATCGATTAAACTATCATCAACTACTAGATTTTTATAAATAGAATTTGATATACTTATAGCTTCGATTCTATATTTAATTCCTTTAAATCTTTCATCAGCTAAAAGTAATGCCTTAACTATTCTTAAATCGTCAATAGTTGCAGAGCTTTCTGCTTTTTTATCTCCTTCAAGTCTCCAACTTATTAAGCCGTTTTTTAACTTTAAATCATCCTTTATAAATTCTAAAGTTTTATCAAAATTTGAAGTGTCTCCTCTATCTAAATAGTATTGAAGCATCATCCCTTCTGATTCAGATAATACTGCATCACCTTTAGTTATATCCCCTTCGCTTAGTTCTTTTTTAAAGTTAGTTTTTATACCACCGTTTTGGTTTGTCATATCTTTTTTTATAAAGTCAAATAGAAGCTTTTCTCTATCACTTACAGGGTTGTTATTAAAAACAACCTTTGACTCTATCGGAATAATATATGGCATTATTGCCCTAACTCCTATTAGAAGTAATAATAATGCAAATAAAACTATTCCTGTAATCTTAAATTTACTCAATCCTAATCACCAATGTTTCTATATTTTATTTATACAGCTTACTGTATATTTTATAATAAAAATTTACTTTTTCAACGTAAGAATCAGTTTCTTTAAAAGGTATCTTAGTTACATTTACCCCGTCTTTTGAATACCTTTCATCTTCTAACCATTTATTAACGTTGCCTCTTCCTGCGTTATAAGCTGAAATAACTAAATCCCAATCTTTAAATTCTTTATATAAATCCTTTAAATACCAAGTTCCCATTTTGATATTTATTTCTGGGTTATATAAGTCTTTTGTATTAAAATTATTTATTCCCATCTTTTTTGCTATATCTTTTCCTGTTTCTTCTGTTATTTGCATAAGGCCACAGGCTTTTTTGTTTGAAGTTGCATTAGGATTAAAATCGCTTTCTGCCTTTATAACTGATAAAACAAATAGTGGGTCTAAATTATTTTCTTTACTATATTTATCTACATAATCTTTGTAATTGTATGGGAAAATATATTGCTTTGCAACGTATTTAGCCCCTAGAATTACACCTACTAAAACTATTAATACTACTAATATTCTTCTTAACTTCATTTTAGATACTCCTAATCAATATCATTTATATAAATGATTTGAAAAACTCAATAACTTCATCTACTTGATTTTTAGTACTTTCTAAATCTTTATTATTATCAATAATAATATTTGCAAATTCTTTCTTCTTTTCAAGCGGCATTTGAGAGTTTATTCTATTTAATGCATCAGTGTTACTTAATTTATCCCTAAGTTTAATTCTAGAAATTTGAGTTGCATTATCTGCAAAAACTAAAACAACATAATCCATCTCTTCATGAAGATTCGTCTCAATAAGAGTTGGTGCATCAATAAATACTAACTTTTCGCCTTTGTTTTTGTACTCTTCAATTTGTGAATCGATTTCCTTTTTAATAAATGGAAGAATTAAATTTTCGAATTTTTTTCTTTGAATCGGAAACCTGAAAATATGGTTTCCAAATTCTTTTCTTCTAAATTCACCTCTCCAATCAAAAAATCCTTCACCAAAATCTATCCTTACTCTTTCTAAAATTTCAGGGTATTTTAAAAGAACTTCTTTAGATATAATATCTGCATCTATTAATTTAAATCCGTTTTTTATTATTATTGATGAAATAGTACTCTTACCAGTCCCAATACCACCTGTAAGACCTATCTTTAACATTATAAATATCCTCCTCTACTTAGTATCGTACCAAGTCTTTCCGTAGTTACCATCAACATCTAGTGGAACTTTTAATTTGATTGCGTTTTCCATCTCTTCTTTTACTAATATATTTACTTTTTCTAATTCATCCTTTTTAACGTTTAAGATAAGTTCATCGTGTACTTGAAGTATTAATTCACTTTTTAATCCTTCTTTTTTTAATCTATTATAAACGTTGTTCATAGCTATTTTTATAATATCTGCAGCACTACCTTGAATAGGTGCATTCATAGCTAATCTCTCTCCTAGTGCTTTAACTATCCTATTTGAAGATTTTATCTCTGGAATTATTCTTTTTCTGTTTAAGATAGTTTTTATATATCCATTTTCTTTAGCACTATCTATTAAAGAATCTAAATATGTTTTAATTTTAGGATATCTATCAAAATAAACTTTCATATATTCTGAAGCTTCTTTTTTAGTAACTCCTATATCTTGCGCTAGAGAAAAATCGCTTATTCCATAAACTATTCCAAAGTTAACCGCCTTTGCACTTGAACGCATAGTAGATGTAACTTCTTCTATAGGAACGTTAAATACTTCTGAAGCTGTTTTAGTGTGGATATCACTATGGTGCTTAAAAGCATCTATCATATTTACATCACCGCTCATATCTGCAAGAACCCTAAGTTCTATTTGAGAGTAATCGCTTGATAGTAATAGATCATCTTCATTTGTCGGAATAAAGATCTTTCTAATTTCTCTACCCATCTCATATCTTATAGGGATATTTTGAAGGTTTGGTTCTGTACTTGATAATCTACCTGTTGTAGTAACAGTTTGATTAAAGCTTGAATGTATTTTGCCATCTTCATCAATCAAGGCCATTAATCCTTCTACGTAAGTTGAGTTAATCTTTGTAATTTGTCTATAATAAGTTACTTTATCTATTATAGGGTGCTTATCTCTTAACTTTTCTAATACATCTGCATTAGTTGAGTATCCTGTTTTTGTCTTTTTAATTACAGGAAGGTCTAATTTTTCAAATAATATCTTTCCAAGTTGTTTTGGTGACCCTATATTAAACTCTTCTTCTGCTAAGTCATATATCTCTTTTGCAGTTACTTCTATTTCTTTTTTGAATTTATCTTTTAATTCTTTTAGAGTTTCTTCATCTATGTTAAACCCGATATTCTCCATAGAAGCTAAAGTATAAATTAAAGGATGTTCTACACTATAATATAATTCATCCATTCCTTCATCTTTTATCTTCTTAGTTAGTCTTTCTTCTAACTCTTTTAAGTAAACTACACCTTTTTTTAAGCATTCATCTTTATCGCCCTTTATTTCATCTCCTATAAATAGCATAACTATTCTATCTATGTTGTAATCACTTTGAGCTGAATCTATTAAGTATGATGCAATTGCAGTATCAAACTCGAAGCCTTTAACCTCAATACCTTTTTTATTAAGTATTTTAATTAGTGCTTTAGAGTCATGAATTACTTTTATTTTGTTTTCATCTTCGAAGAATTCTTTTAAAACTTCAAATCCATCATTATCTAGATTAGTCATATCTATAAAGTTTGAATCTTCTCCTTTAGATACTACAAATGTTTTAATGCTTCTTTTTGAATTTAAAGGAGATTCGTTTATATCGTAAGCTATATAATATTTATTATCTTCACTTAATAATATTCTTTTAAGTTCTTCACTATTACTTAATTCAGTTATATCTATAACTCTCTCTTCTTCGTCACTTGAAGAGATATATTTATTTAATACTGACTTCATATTAAGTTTAATAAGTAATTCTTTAAGCTTATCTTTATCTGTTTCTCTCTTATCTTTTATCTCTTCCATTATTCCCTCAAAAGGAACATCTACCATAATAGTTGCAAGCTTTTTACTAAATATCGCTTGTTCTTTATAGTTTTCTAAATTTTCTTTAAGCTTTTTCCCACTTATACTGTCTATATTCATTAATACATTTTCAACTGAACCGTATTCTTTTATAAGTTTAAATGCTGTTTTTTCACCAACTCCTGGAACTCCTGGAATATTATCTGATTTATCTCCCATAAGTCCTTTAACGTCTATAAATTGTGTTGGTGTAACTTCAAACTCTTTTACAAATGTGTCGTAATCGTAAGCCGCTACTTCTGAAACACCTTTTTTAGTTATAAGAACATTAATATTCTTATCTGCTAGTTGAAGGGCATCTTTATCTCCAGTTACTACGTATACTTCCATACCTTCTTTAGCTGCAGTCTTTGCAATTGTTCCTATTATATCATCAGCTTCAAATCCTTCTATTTCGTAGATGTTTACACCTAATAGCTTTAAGAATTCTTTTACAACTGGAAATTGCTCGCTAAGTTCTGGAGGCATTTTTTTTCTTCCTGCTTTATAATCACCATATTCTTTATGCCTAAAGGTTGGTGCTTTTTTATCAAAGGCAGCCACTATATAATCTGGATTTATATCGTCTTGCATCTTTAAAAGCATATTTGAAAATCCATAAATAGCGTTTGTATTAAGTCCTTCATTGTTTGTTAATGGTGGAAGTGCATAAAATGCTCTATTTAACAATGAGTTTGAATCTAAAATAAGTAATTTTTCCATTACTAACCTCCATATTTTTTAATTTTAAGTGTTTCTTTTCTAATTATAACATTTAGTATCTTTTAAAAATTTAAAATTAGCTTACAATAATTTAAAAAATACTTAAATCTAATTCTTTTGATAAATCTTGTAATAATTTAATTCCCGCTATACTGTTCCCCTGTTCGTCTAAAGCAGGTCCGTATACTCCAATTCCCATTCTCTTTGGTACAGAACTAAGTATTCCTCCGCCTACTCCACTTTTAGAAGGCACTCCAATTCTTACAGCAAATTTACCTGAAGCGTCATACATACCACAAGTTGTCATAATAGTTTTTACTATTCTACAAGTATCTTTCTCTATAAGTTTTTCACCGCTCCAAGGTATTATTCCATCGTTTGCTAAAACTGCGCCTAGTCTTGCTAAGTCTTTTGCATTTGCTTCTATTGAACATTGTCTAAAATATAAATCTAATATCTCTTCAATATTCCCTGTAAGTATACCGTTACTTTTCATAAAATAAGCTAAAGCTCTATTTCTATCCCCTGTTAATTTTTCTGAAACGTATACTTCTTCATTAATACTTATATTAGGGTTATTAGTAGCTTTTTTCATAAACGTAATAAGTTTCCCTACTTTTTCTTCTTCTGTTTCACCTTTTATAAGCGATGTAGTAAGTATCGCCCCAGCATTTATCATTGGGTTATATGGTCTTTTAGTATCCTTAACTTCTAAGTTAACTATAGAGTTAAACCCTGCGTCAGTTGGCTCTACGTTAACTTTATCAAAGACAACTTCTTTTCCGTTATCATCAATTGCAAGGATTAACCCCACTACTTTTGATATACTCTGTATAGTAAATGTTTTATCACATTCTCCTGCAAAATACTCTGTACCATCTAATTTCACAATTGCAACTCCTAAATCATTAGGATCTGCTTTTAATAAGGCTGGAATATACGATGCTAGCTTACCTTCTTTTCCGTAATCTTTATTTTTATGAACTAAATTTTCTAGTAAGTTAAACATATTTTAAGTCTCCATTCCTATTCTATTTTAATAATATTCCAAATATTTATATTATATCCTTTATCCTTTGTCCTTACAAGATTTACTTAAGTTAACTAGCTATTAACTATATTATTATTACTTATTATGGTAAAATTATATTTAAATTAATCAATGGAGGTAGAAAAATGAACAAAAATTTCGATTTACTTTTAAAAAATTATGCAAACCTTATAGTAAAAAAAGGTTTAAATATTCAAAAAGATGGATTACTTATAATTAATTCACCTATAAAATGTGATTACTTTGCAAGAAAGGTAGCTGAAGCTGCATTTAAAATCGGTGCAAAAGACGTATTTATAAATTATTCAGATGAAGATTTCTCAAAAATAAGACTTCAAAACGCTTCTTTAGAAACAGTATCAGAAATACCAGATTTTGAAGTAGAAAAATATAATTATTATATTAGCCGCGGGGCTTCTGTATTTGCAATTTCAGCTAGCAACCCAGAACTTTTAAAAGATGTTGACCCTAAAAAGATATCATCTAGCGTTCAAGCTAGAAGCAAAGCTTTAAAAGAAGTTTACTCTGATAAACTTATGAGCAATGAAAATGCTTGGTGCATAGTTTCAATTCCTACTAAAGAATGGGCTATGAAAGTATTTAATGATGTTTCTTCTAAAGAAGCTGTAGAGCTTTTATGGAATTCTATCTTTGATATTATGAGATTAAATAGCGAAGACCCTATAAAGTCTTGGGATATTCATTTAAATAACATAAAAAAACATTTAGAATTTTTTAATAAAAATAACTTTAAATATCTAAAGATGAAAAACTCACTTGGAACAGATTTAAAAGTAGAATTACCTTTAAATCATATTTGGTGTGGAGGTTCTGAATTTACTAAAGGAGGAGTTGAATTTATTGCAAATATGCCAACAGAAGAAATCTTCACAACTCCTAAAAGAGATGGAGTAAACGGAATAGTATATGCATCAAAACCTTTAAATTACAATGGAACTTTAATTAATGACTTTAATATTACTTTTAAAGATGGAGAAATAGTTAATTTCGACGCAAAAGAAGGTTTAGAAGCTTTAAGAGAATTAATAAATACTGACGAAGGTTCTAAGTACTTAGGAGAAGTTGCTTTAGTTCCTTATAACTCACCTATTTCTAATTCAAACATATTATTTTACAATACTTTATATGATGAAAATGCCTCTTGTCACTTAGCTATAGGAGAAGCTTACCCATCATGTATTAAAGACGGAGAAAACCTTTCTAAAGAAGAGCTTTTAAAGATCGGTTCAAACGTATCTTTAACTCACGTTGACTTTATGTTTGGAACTTCAGACTTAGAAATAATAGGTGTAACTTACGACGATACTACTATAGAAATATTTAAAGATGGAAATTATGCATTTTAAATAAAAAAAGAAGGAAACTTATTTCCTTCTTTTTTAGCTTTTATTATATTTTTCATAAACTCTTTTAAGTATATCCTTTAAGCTATTCGATTCTAGAAAAATTTCCTTTCCTTTTGGAAGTTTTCCGCCTTCGATTTTAACGTTATATAACTTACTTGTATCTTTTTCTCCATTAACTTTAAAAACTAATGAACCTTTGTCCTTTTTAAGTTCTTCTAACATCTTATAATACTTGTAATAACTTTTTATATCCATTTTAGATATCCTTTTTAATTATTTACAATATATTATATTTTAAAGCTTTTATATTATTCTTAAAATTTTCTATTCTGAAACAGCCTTTGGCTTCGCTTTTTCTACCTTTTCTCTATAAGTTAATATCTCATTTTCTAAACCTTGTACTAAATAAGAAAATCTATTTTTAATTCTCTTTTTAAAAACGAAGTTTTGAATCATACCGTTCATAGCTTTAAAAAATCCTTCTGTACAGTCAGATTCTTCTAAAGTGAACCTAGTTTTTGAATCACCTAAATCTTCAAACCTATATGTAGAAACAAACATTAATTTATCTCTAACTGTAGTTATTTGATATAGTTCATTTAACTTATAATCTGTTATCTCAACCCTTACTTTTGCTTGCTTCATTCCATAATTTCCAGCAGTTTTTGTAGTATATGTCCCTATAGGATCTTTCGGATTAAAATTTGCAAAATCTCTTTTTGCTGTTCTAATAATTACTTTAAATACCTCATCTACTGGATAATCTAATTCTACGCTATTTATAAATGCCATAATTAAGTCCCTCCCTTAAAATCTAAATTTATATTAGCCCCTACACTAATTCTAATATAAATTTAAATTTTAATACAGTATTTTCCTAAATTTAAAAGAAGGCATAAGCTATATTTATAGCTTATGCACTTCAAAATTAATATTATTCTTCTAATTATTCAGCATCTTCTGCCATCTTGTTAGAAGCTATAACAAATGGTGTCCAGATAATTAGAGCTACTACGAATAGTAATGCTGCTAATATAGCTGCTTTGAAATCTCCATTTGTAGCTAAGAAAGCTGATAATACTGGTGGAGTTGTCCAAGGAATGAACGCTTGGATTTTTTCAACCATACCTGCTTCAGTTGCGAAGTATGCTAAAGTTAATAATATTCCTGGAGTTAATACGAATGGTATAAAGTAAATTGGGTTTAATACGATTGGTAAACCGAATATTACTGGCTCGTTGATTTGGAATAATCCTGGAGCGAATGCTAATTTAGCAAGTTCTTTTTGCTCTTGTCTCTTAGAGAAGATCATTATTGAAATGATAAGAGCGAAAGTAGCTCCTGATCCACCTGGCATTGCGTATACGTCTACGAAGTTTCTAGTGAATGTGTGGATTGCTTCTTTACCTTGAGCAACTAACTCAATATTTTCGTTTAATGTTGGTAAGTACATAGTGTTAAGAGCAGGCTCTACCATGTTCATACCGTGTAATCCGAAGAACCATAATAATTGAGAGAAAGTGATTAATCCAATGTAAGTAAATGGAGATTGTCCTAATCTCTCTAATGGTTTTTGAATAGTAGTATCTATCCAAGATTTGTAGTCAGTTCCTACAACTTTTAAGAATAGCATTGAAATTATTGCAAATACCATAACTGTTAAGATACCAGGTATAACTGCAGCGAATGATCTTGAAACTGCTGGTGGTACTTGATCTGGTAACTTGATAACAAGACCTTTTTTAACTATAAAGCAGAAGAATTGAGCTGAGAATAATGCAACTAAGATACCAGCGAACATTGCAGTTGAGTTAAATGATCCCCAAGAGATTTGTCCCCAAGTTCCTGTTGTAGTTATAAAGTCAGCGCCAACTAAACTTTCTTTTAAAGCGTCAGGTGCAACACCTAATGTTCCAGCGATTTTGTTTAGAGTTTCAGGAACTTTTTCTACTAAAGTTACATCTTTAATAGTTGAAGTTAATCCATCTAAAACTTGTGAATCTGGAATCATAGCTAAGTATGCTCCTAAAGCAACGATTGCTGTAGCAAGTGGATCTACTTCTTGAGATCTACCGTAAGCGTAAGCTATAGTGATTACTAAGTAAATAGTAGTCATTGCTAATGTTGCCCACCACATTTGGTTAAACACTGGGTTAACATATTTTTCTAAGAATGGGAATACAGAAGTTTTGTATGCCTCAATCTTCATTAATTCTCTACCTACTAATGAGTCCGGTTTTAATAAAACGTTTAGCATCATAGTACCAACGGCACCGATTAATGATATAGGTAGGTAAGCTATAAATCCATCTCTTAGCGCAGCTAAGTGTTTTTGGCTACCAAGCTTTGATGCGATAGGCATCATAACCTTTTCAAGCCAAGCAGCAAATTTGTCCATAAATTTCATTTTGGTTTCCCCCCTGAATTGATTTATTTATATGAAACTTTCTTTTTTGATTTACTAGGGTGCCGCCCTGTAAATCTCGAAAGTACCCATAACTTAGTATCATATAATTTGCAATTCTTTTAAACTACAAACCCTTTTAAATTATATTTAATTATATTAACTTAAGTAAATTTATATAACTTATATTCTAAATTTATTTTAAGTACTCTTCTATTGTTGGTAGAATTTTTTCAATTCTCTTTAATCCAAAGTCAGCTGGTTTAATACTAGAATATGGAATGTTAGCTCCTTCTAATTCCTGCTGTATTTTCTTTTCTACAAGTAACATCTCTGGTGAGATAAGAGCTACATTAACATCTCCATTTTCAATGATTTCTCCCATACCTGAATCATTTGAAAATATCCACTCGATATTTAAAGAGTTCTTTTCTGTGTAGTCGTTAACAAATCTTTCAAACGCTTTTGATTGCCCTGTTCCTTTAGACAATACTAATACTTTGTTCATAATCTGCATCTCCTTCTATTCCCTAATTATTAGTACAATTTCCTTTTTCTTCTTCTGTTATCATTTACATAATAACATTTATTTTACGGTTTGTACATAGTTTTTGAATATTTTGTAAGTTATTTTTGTAATCTTAAAACCTACTTTAATATTATAGGATTTAGTCAAGAGAAATATTACTTAAAATAATGAATTTTTTATAACTCTTAGCATTATTTCCCTTCCTTAAATCCTATTTTATATAATTTTTCACATAATGTAAACATTTTTATGGATTATTTTTGTAATTTTTTCTGATTTTCTCAGTTTAATTAATTATATTAATTTTTTATTACTAATTTTATTTTTAATACATAATTTTTATAATATTTTGTCTAAAAGGGTATTTTTTACATCTTCTAAAAACTCAAAACTATTTCTAACTTTAATATTTTCAAAATTGCTAATTAAAGCTAAATCTTTAGTCATAAATCCTTTTTCTATAGTCTCTATAACTGCTTCTTCTAAACTATTTGAAAAATTTATAAGTTCCTTATTAGAATCTAATTCCCCTCTTTTTCTAAGGGCACCAGTCCAAGCGAAAATAGTAGCAACAGAATTAGTAGAAGTCTCTTCTCCTTTAAGGTGTTTATAATAATGCCTTTGAACTGTTCCATGTGCAGCTTCATATTCAAAGTTTCCATCTGGAGATACTAAAACTGAAGTCATCATAGCTAAAGAACCAAAAGCCGTTGCTATCATATCACTCATAACATCACCATCATAGTTTTTACAAGCCCAAATCATCCCGCCTTCTGACTTAATAACTCTAGCTACTGCATCATCTATAAGAGTATAAAAATACTCAATATTTTCTTTTTCAAACTTTGCTTTATATTCTTTTTCAAATATATCGTTAAATATATCTTTAAATGTATGATCGTATAACTTTGATATAGTATCTTTACTTGAAAACCATAAATCTTGCTTTGTATCTAACGCATAATTAAATGAGCTTCTAGCAAAACTTTCGATAGAATTATTTAAGTTATGCATTCCAAGCACAACCCCATCTCCATCAAAGTTATGGATAAGTTTTCTTTCTTCATTTCCATTTTCATCTGTAAATAAAAGCTCACACTTTCCTTTAGATACTTTCATTTCCACATCTTTATAGATATCTCCATAAGCATGCCTTGCTATAGTTATAGGTTTCTTCCATGTTTTTATGTAAGCTTCAACAACCTTTGTAATTATTGGTGCTCTAAAAACAGTTCCATCTAAAATAGCTCTTATAGTTCCGTTTGGACTTTTATACATATCTTTTAAGTTATATTCCTTAACTCTATCTTTATTTGGAGTAATAGTTGCACACTTAACTCCAACCCCATATTTTTTTATTGCAAGTGCTGCTTCCTTTGTTACTTCATCATTCGTAATATCTCTCTTTAAAAGTCCTAAATCATAATATTTCGTATTTAGTTCTATAAAAGGCTCTAATAATATACTTTTTATTTCCTTCCACAAAACCCTTGTCATTTCATCTCCATCCATTTCAACTAATGGAGTTTTCATCTTTATCTTTTCCATAATATAGCCCCCTTTTTTTGCATGAAATGTAAAAAACATTTATTTTCAATTATATCTCACGCTACCTTTTTTTACAAATTTGAATATAAAAAAAAGACACGCTACCCTAGCATGTCTTTATGTAAACAATTTTATTAAATTAATTTTAGAAAAGAAGATTTTTATTTTATTTTAAAGGCTTCTTCTATAAAAGCTTCCATATTGCTACTTATAAATTTATCTTTGTGATGTAAAAATAATAGATCCCTTTTAATTTTTTCGCCATTAAACCCTTTAATAAGTAATTTATTATTTTCTACTTCTTCTTTAACGCAAAGATTTGATATACAACCTATCCCAAGACCAGCCTCAACACTCTTTTTAATAGCTTCTCCGCTTCCAAGTTCCATATAAACTCTATAGTTTATTTCATTTTTATTTAGGTAGTTTTCAACTATCTCTCTAGTACCACTACCGTATTCTCTCATTATAAATTTTTCTTTAGTTAATATGTCCCCTTTTAAAAAGTCTACTTTTTCCCACTCTTCATTTTGAGGTGTAATAAATACAATTTCATCTTCTAAAAACTTTTTGTATGTAATTTCTTCTGAATGAATAGCACCTTCTGTAAAGGCAAAGTCTATCTTATTTTCTAAAATCAACTTCTCTATATTCTCTGTATTTTCTATTATTAGTGATATCTCAATTTTCTTGTTAAGCTTTGTAAACTCTTTTATTATATCTGGAAGAATATAAATACCGATAGTTGTACTTGCACCTATATTAATTTTTCCAAACTCTCTATTCCCCATTTTCCTGATTGTATCAACGCCTTCATCATAAAGGTTTAAAATTCTTCTTGCATAATTAAAATAAACTTCACCTTCATGAGTTAAAGATATCTTTCTACCAATTCTATCAAAAAGTTTTACTCCTAAGTCTTCTTCTAGTTCTCCAATCGCTTGGCTTACCGACGGTTGACTGATATATAAACTTTTAGCAACCTTTGTCATATTTAAATGTATAGCTGTTTCATAAAAAATTCTAAGTCTTCTGAAATTCATATTTTCTCTCCTTACTTTCTAATATACCTAAACTAGAGCTAAGTAAAATAAATTACTTAGCTCTATTATACACTATTTATCATCAATATTTTCATAATCTACGTCGATTGCTTTTGATGTGTCGAAGTCATCATCATCTGAATCAGACATCTTTTCATTACTATAATATGTCTCTCTTTCTTCATACACATTTTCATTCTTTTTGAATTCTTTTTCTACCTTTTTACCTTTTAATTTGAAATATCCCCAAAGGACAAGCATCGCAACTAATATGAAAGGTAAAAGATAAATAAATAAATTAATGACAGCCCCTATAATAACAACGCCTATTATTATATAAAGTATAGCTTTCCAATTCACTCTATTCATATCCTCATTCCTCTTCTTCCTGGTTTACTTCATTATACAATTTAATTCTTAAGTATAAAAGCATATATTCCTTAAATTTTCTTAACATAATCACTTAAGAGTTATTGTATAACCTATTATATAGTATTTAATTTATTTTTCAAGTATTTACTTTATATTTAATCTTTTCTTAACTTTTAAAGAGAATAAAAAAAAGTGCTAAATTAAATTTAGCACTTAAAATTTTATCTTTTTTTCTTTTTAGCTATAATAGGTAATATAAATCCTAGACCTATTAATATAAATGGCGTTAAAACATTTAAACTAATTTGGAACCACCAAGGGCTACTAAATGTTTCTACTCCTTGAGGGAACATTCCTAAAACACAAGCGAATGCTGTAAAGATAAAGCACCAAACACCTACTCCAAATGCAATCTTGTCATTTTTTAGGAATTTGTAATCTGATTTAAACTTATCTTTAGCTTTTTTAAGTAGCATAAACGCTAAGAACACCCAAAGATATCTAAGTGGCATTACAACTGCATTTAATCTTAAAAGCCAGCTGTATAATTCGTTCATGTTTCCTATTCCTAAAGCAGGAACTATTATTAATATTCCAACTAAAACAGAAGTCATTATATAACCATTAACCGGAGCTCCATTTTTGTTTGTTTTTGTTAAACCTTTAGGAACAAAATTATCATCAGTATCTGCAAGTAATACTTTTAAAGGAGCATCTATTGAAAATACTAAAGCAGAAATTTGAGCTGCTGTATTTGCAATTGCGTAAATAATTAAAAGTATATTTCCAAGACCATAATAATCTCCAAGTTTTTGGAATGCATAATATTGACCATTCATCATTAGATCGTTTGGAATATTATTTGCATCAAACATCATTCCCATAGCAACTGAACCTAATATAGCTGATACACCAACCATAATAGCAAGTACTATCATGCCTATTGGGAATTCTTTTGAAGCATTCTTAGTATTATTTACATAAGGTGATATCTTTTCTGCACCACCAACTGAGAATACTAACATAGATATTGTTGTTAGGTATGCAAAGTTAAAATTAGGAATTACACTATGTAACGAAATATCTGTAGTTGCAATTTGAACACCTCTTAAAGCCGGTGCTGCAATCATCATTAATATGTAAAGTATAGACATAATAAATGTAGCTGTACCTGCTACTGTACCTATTATTTTAAGTGAGTTCATTCCTTTTAATGAAACCCAAACGAAAAATAAGAAAATACCTAAAGTTATTAACTGTGCCGTCATAGGAGATAAAGTCTTTATTAAATCTCCATTCCCTTTAAATATCCACCCAAGTCCAACTAAAACGTTTTGTGGCTTTTGAGCAAGATATGGAATATGTACTACCCAGTAAGTCCACCCTGCAAAGTATGCTAGAGTTGGTGTACTAGTTTCTCTAATCCAAGTACTAACTCCCCCTTTACCTTCTTTAAATACAGAGCCAAGTTCTCCTACCATAAGGGCATAAGGAACAAAGTATAATCCAATAATAAGCACCCAAGAAACTACTACTTGAAGCCCTTGGTTTGCGAAGTTATTTACTACGTTACCAAATCCCCAAACCATTACAAATGCCATCAAAGAAAGATTATACCATCTAAGCTTTTTATCTTCTGCCATCTAATCTCCTACTTTCTTTTGTAAAATAATATAATAAAAAGATTATACCAGTTTTCAGATAATTCGACAATTTTTTTACGATTATTTTTGTATTTTTTAGATAAATAGTTCGATTTTTTATAATTAATTATCTAATATTTTAAATTCTTAAGTTTTATGAATCATTTATATTAGTGTATAAAAAAAAGCACCTAAAAATTAGGTGCTTTAAACTTCTAATGTACTACAAACTTTAAAATAAAGATTATTGCAATTACAACTGTTGCTACACTTATATCTTTGAATTTTCCAGTGAAAACTTTTAATACAATATAAGATACAACTCCAAATATGATACCGTCAGATATACTATATGAGAAAGGCATCATTATTATAGTTAAAAATGCAGGTATAGCTTCTGTAAAATCTTCTAAGTTTATTTCTTTTATAGGTTCAATCATAAATAAACCTACTAATATTAAAGCTGAAGCTGTTACAGCTGGAGTGATTACTGCAAATATCGGTGCAAAGAATAATGCAAGACCAAACATTATAGCTGTAGTTACAGCTGTAAGTCCTGTTCTTCCGCCTTCTGCAACTCCTGATGCACTTTCAACAAATGTTGATACAGTGCTTGTTCCAACGCACGCTCCGAAAGTAGTTCCTATAGCGTCTGATAATAATGCTTTTTTGATATTTGGAACTTTTCCATCTTTATCAAGCATTTTTGCTTTAGTTGCAACTCCAACTAAAGTACCTATAGTATCAAATAAATCCATAAATAATAAAGTAAATAATACTATTACCATATCAAAACTAAATATGTTATGCCATTCAAAAGCAAATAACACACCTTTAATTGAAGGTGGTGCACTCATTAAAGTGTGAGGCATAGGTGTTAAACCAAAAGGTATACCTATTATTGCTGTAACAAGCATTCCAATAAATAAAGCTCCCTTGATTCTTCTAGCTATTAAAACTGATGTTATTAATAAACCAACGATAGCTAAAAGACCAGGTCCTTTTACTATATTCCCAAGTTGTACAATTGTTCCTCCATCTTGGTGAACAACTATTCCAGCTCCTTCAAGTCCAATTAAAGCTATTAAAAGCCCGATTCCAACAGCTATACCTTTTTTAATACAATCTGGTATAGAGTCTACGATAGCTTCTCTAACATTAAATAAAGTTAATAATATAAATATAATACCTTCTAAGAATACTGCAGTAAGTGCAAATTGGTAAGAATAACCCATTTGTAGAACTACTGTGAAAGCGAAGAATGCGTTTAATCCCATTCCTGGTGCTTGTGCAAAAGGTAATTTAGCGTATAATCCAGTAAGCATAGTTGCAACAAATGCCGAAAGTGCTGTTGCAGTAAATACTGCTCCTTGATCCATTCCAGCTGCTGATAAAATTGATGGGTTAACAATTAGTATGTATGCCATCGTCATAAATGTTGTAATACCAGCTAAAACTTCTGTTTTAGGTGTAGAACCAGCCTTAGTAATATCGAAATAATTATCTAATAGACCGTCTTTTTTAAAAAGGTTTTTCATCTTATCACTCTTTCATGTAAATTTCGTCCGCATTCTATAATACCTTATTTTTTTACATTTTTCTACCCTAACTCCGAATATTTTTTTCAGTTTTAGCTATTTTTTTAATAAATATATCGATTTTACGTATATTAACTTATTAATTCGCCATTAATCGTACGTGTTTATTCTAGTGCAGCCCTTATTCTTTCTAAGCCTTTAAAAACCTTTTCTCTAGAACAACCAACATTAAGCCTTATGAAATATTCTCCAACTTTCCCATAAGTATTTCCTGGCATTATAGCAACCTTCCCTTTTTGGATTAATAATATTTGAAATTCTTTACTACTAAGCTTTAAATCCTTAAAGTTGATCCAAGCAAAATAACAACCATCTGGATTTATTAATTTCAAACTTTTTAGATCCTGTTCTAGAATATTTTTAACTAAGTTTATATTTTCTTTTGTATGATTTACTAATTCATCAACCCAATATTCGCATTTGTTATATGCAACAATAGTTGCAATAACAGCAAAGATAGAAGGAGATGATACCGCTTCTTTATCTTTAATTATTTTTATAAATTCATTTCTTAAATTCTTATCTGGAATTATAACGTAAGATCCTGTAAGTGCTGGAATATTAAATGTTTTAGAAGGAGATGAACAAATAATATTTTCTAAACTACCTTCTAATTTAAATATAGGTGTAGTTTTCCTCTCATATGTTATATCCATATGAATATCATCTGAAATAATTTTAACTTTATTATTGTTACATATTTTCACTATCCTTTTTAATTCCTCATAAGTCCAAACTCTACCAGTAGGATTGTGAGGGTTACATAATAAAAACACTTTAGCTTCTTTGCATTTTAATTCAAAATCATCAAAATCTATTAAATATTTATCTTCTTTTAAAACTAAAGAAGATTCTATTACTTTCCTATTATTAGCTGCGATTGTTTTATAAAAGGCATCGTAAGCTGGCGTAAGTATCAAAACACCATCTTCTTCCTCACTAAATAAATTTATAAACTTAGCTACAGAATACATTACACTTGGACTATACACTATCCATTCACTATTAATTTCTGCACCAAACCTCTTTTTGTACCACATTCTTATTGCATCTTTATAATCACTATGATTCCATCTACTATATCCAAAAACACCATGTTCCACTCTTTTTTTCAATGCTTCTATTATTTCTTTAGGTGATTCTAAATCCATATCTGAAATTGTAAATGGCAACAAATCCTTTTCAGAAAATCTATCTTCTATATAATCCCACTGAGTACAATAAGTTCCTCTTCTATCTATTTCCTTATTAAAATCAACCATATATATCACCTCTAATATTTTTTAAATTCATTATAAATATCTCTATTTAATTCCTCTAAAATCTTCTTTATTAATTTTTTAACTTCTATAAAATCATTAATATCAAAAACAGAAACACTTGTATGTGCATTTCTAATTGGAATTATTAATTCTATAGTTATTACACCTTCCTTATGTAAATGAACAGGTCCGCTATCTGTTCCTCCATTCATAATATCAAACTGGAATTTAATATCATTTTCTTTACATATTTCCTTTACAAAGTTATATACTTTTTTATTTGAGATAAACAACTTATTAGCATATACAAGAGCTGGGCCCCCACCTATACGCCTTCCGTTTTTTTGATTTGGTGTATCTTTAGATGATGCAATATCTATAACTATTGCTATATCTGGATTTATAAGATCAACAGAAGTTTCACCACCTCTAGTTCCAGCCTCCTCTTGTACTGTTCCTACACAAAATAAAGTATTCTTACTATCTAAATAATCCTTAAATGTTTCTACGGCTAATACGCAACCTAATCTATCATCTAAGGCTTTTGCTAAAACTTTTTCTTCTCCCATATACTGAAACTTTCTATAAGGAGTAATCATATTTCCCTCTTCTATATTTCTTTTTCTTAATTCTTCACTTGAATTAAATCCTAAATCCACATAAAAATCATCAAAACTTCTAATTTCACCGCTTTTATCCGTAGTTAAAACACCTATAAACTTTTCTCCTAAGCTATTTGTAACTCTTACTTCCATACTTGTAGTCATCATAATATTCCAAGCGCCTATTGGAAATACTTTTATAAATCCGTTGTCATCTATGCTTTTAATGATAAACCCCACCTCATCCATATGTGCAAATAGTCCTATTTTCAATCCATCTTCTTCACCTTTTTTTATTCCTATAATACTTCCTAGATTATCAAACTTTATCTCATCTGAGCATAACTTTATTTCATTTTTAATAATGTCTCGAACTTCATCCTCATTTCCTGAAATACCATCAGCCATACATAACTTCTCAAGTAATTTAATACTTTCCATTATAAATCCCTCCTATAACATAATTAATTCTCTTTTACTTTTTGTTAATCTTTCCCCTATACCATCTATAGCTAAGACAGTATCTTCTATTCTAACTCCACCGACTCCTTCAATATAAATACCAGGTTCAATTGTAAATACAGAATTATTTAAAATACTCTTATTTATTCCACTTTTGATTTCAAAACACTCATGCCCCTCAAGCCCAATACCATGTCCTGTTCCATGTACAAAATATTTATCATATCCTTTATTTCTAATATAATCTCTACAAACTAAGTCTAACTTCTCTATAAGAATCCCGTTAAACACAGCATTAACCCCTTTTTCTTGTGCTTTATAGACAGTATCATAGATTTTTAAAAGTTCTTGATTTCTTATTTCCCCTAAAGCGAAGGTACGAGTTATATCTGATCTATAGCCCTCATATACAACTCCAAAATCAATAGTAACTAATTCACCTTTTTTAAGTCTTTTTTCAGTAGGTCTTCCATGTGGTTTAGCTCCATTTATACCACTTGCAACAATTATTCTAAAGGAATTCTCCACATTTCTTTTTAACATTTCTTTTTCTATAAAGTTTTTAACATCAACCTCTTTAAGATTTTGATTAGCTTTTATAAACTTTAATACCTCTTCATATATTTCATCAGTAATCATACAGGCTTTACGTATTTTATTAATTTCATTTGAGTCTTTAACACTTCTTATATCTTTAATTAAGTTTTCACAAAATAATATATTAGTTTTAGATTTTAATTTAAGGTATTCGCTTACTAAAAACTCATCACTATTTAAGCTCACTTCATTGATTCCTAATGATTTTAATATTTCAGATATTTTACTTATAGGCTCTTTATCATCATCAACTATATCTATGTTTAGACATTGTTTTTTTGCATCTAGTGTATACTTTTTATTTAAGATATAAAAACATTTATCTAAAGTAAGCAGTATATATCCAGAACTAGATTTAAACCCTAAAAGATATTCCCTATCAAATTTATTTTTTATAAGTACTGCCTTTATAGATTTCTCACTTAACTTTTCTCTTAGCTTCTTTAATCTTTCATTCATCTTAACACCCCTTTTATTTATAAGAAATTGGCTTTTAACACTTCTAACAATACTTAAAAAGATGTCACAAATTATGTGACATCTTTTATTAAAAGTCTAAATCTAAATCATCTAAAATTTCTTTATCTTCATTATTAAAGACATCAACACCATTTTCTTTTTCGAATTTCGCTTTAGCTTCTCTTTCTAACTCTTGCTTTTCTAAAATCTTAAAGAATGGATAATATAACCCAAAAGACATAGCTATTTGTAATATTTGAACAAATGGAGTCTTCCAATCGAAGTTAGTTAAATATCCTTCGCAAAATAGTGGTAAATATGGCGGATCAAAAAATGGTCTATCTAAAATACCGAATTTCATAAGAACTAATGGGAAAATCCCAACTAATGTACCCCCTAATATAAAAGGTATTATTAAAACAGGATTCAAAATTACAGGAACCCCAAATAAAACTGGTTCGTTTATTCCAAACAGTGATGGTACAAGTGCAACTCTACCAACTTTTTTATATCTTTGAGATTTAGAAATTAACATTGCAATAACTAATCCAATAGTTACCCCAGACCCTGTAAAGTTAACAAATGCAGAGAACGTTCCTCCTGTAACAAAATGTGGAAGTGCTTGTCCTGCTTCTTTTGCAGCAATATTTTCTGCAAGGTATTGAACAAATATTGGAGATAGTATAGGGCTTAATACAGCTGAGTGTATTCCAAAGAACCAGAATAATAATCTAAGTGCTATTACCCCTGCAACTACCCATAAATTATCTAAAGACCCTATAGCTGGTGCTAAAATTTTCATAATAACTTCCGGAACTAACAATCCGTTTGCTGCTGTTGCAACAACATATCTTAAAGTTAAAAATATGATTGCAACTGCTGCTGTAGGTGTAATAAGTTCAAAAGATTTTGATACGAAATCAGGTACCCCTTCTGGCATTTTAATTACTAATTTATGTACTGTAAAATACCTATAAATTTCAACAACTATAATAGCTACAAAGATACCTGTAAATAATCCTTTTGAATCTAAATATGCAGCATTCATCATGCCATTTTTATCATAAGACACAGTAAGTAGCATATATGCAAATGCAGCTAATGAAACAGAACCTATTGTGTAGATCTTATAATGTTCACTTAAGAAATATGCTATTGCAATAACTCCATATAAACCTATCATCCCTAATGAAAGTTTTATCATTAAATCTATTAAATAAACATTATTTTCAAACCAGCTTTGAACAGCTGCTGAATCTTCAAAAATATTTTTTATTGTTTTTAATGGATATGCTAATGATCCTAATAATAATATTGGAGTTAATACAACCATCCCTTTTTTTACAGCACTTAGATGCTGTTGTTTATCTATCTTATTTGCTATTGGCATTAAAACCTTTTTTATAATAGATTCGAATTTTCCAAATAAAGTTCCCATCTTTCTCCCCCTCTTTTTAGTAGTTTCTTATTACTATCCTCTATGTTTCCTATGTGCTATTAGGGCTTGCTTTAAAACTGTCGCACCATCCATAGCTCCATAAATATCAGAAGTTAATAATACTGTTGGTTTATCATTTTCTAAAGCTATTTCCTTTATATAATCATATTTATGACTTAGTTGTGGACCAACTAAAACTATATCGTAATTTTCAATTTTTTCTGTTAAACTATCAACCGGTATAGCCTCCATAGGTGTAAAGTCTTTTATATCAAGTTTTTGGCTCCCTTTTATAACTTCTTTTATTGAATCCATCATCATTGTAGTTGAAAAACCACCTGCACATACTAATAATATTTTCATAACCTTCTCCTCCTAATTTAACTATATATTTTTATTTGCACACATCTCTACTATTTCTTCTATAAGGTCATATGCCATAAGAGATGTCATTAAATGATCTTGAGCGTGAATCATAAGTAGACTTAACTCAGTTTTTTCTCCCTTTGATTCATTCATAATAAGCTTAGTTTGTACCTCATGTCCCTTTCTAGCTTTTTCTTTTGATATTTTAAGGCTTTCTCTCGCCTTATCTATATTCCCACTTCTTGCAAACCTTAATGCTTTAAAAGCTTCTCCTCTACTATCGCCTGAAGCCCCAATTATCTCTAATGCGTTTTTTTCTAATTCTGTCATTCCCTTTCTCCTCCTATTTATCCATAAAAATTTTTATAAATTCTTTTTTATCATTACATTTTAAAATGCTATCTCTTAAATCTTTGCTATTTATAACTTTAAATAAATTGCTTCCTATCATTTTATGGAGATTCAAGCTACCTTTTTTCATACATATTAAACATATGATATTTATATCTTTGCCTCCCCAATCTATGCTTTCCTCAAATACTGTTATACTTAAGCAATTTCTAAGTGCATTCATTTCCATAGCATGCGGTCCTGCAACACCATTTTTATATGCAGTGCTTAAACTTTTTTCTCTTTTTATTACTAATTCAAAGAAATCTTCATTTACACTGTTAGTATTAAGTAACATGTCAGCTTCTTCTTTTAAAAATTTCTTATAATCTAAATTTTTCCCACCACTTAATCTTTTAAAGAAAACCTCATCTAACATATCTTTATTATTTTCATTTTTTACATCATCTCTTTTAATATCTTTACAAATATCTTCAATTTCTAATTCTGAAAATAAATTATTTATTCTATAGACCTTACCATTTAACACCTCTTCAATTTCAGTGCTTGTAATTATATAACTATAGTTATCTTTTTTCATCTCATCTATTTGAATACTCGTAAATGTACTTATTATAGACTCATTAAGCTCTCTCTCTAGTTTAAGTTTTAACAGATAAGCTAGTCCACCTTCTGTTGGACATATAATAGCAATCTTTTTTCTATCGTTTGATTTAAGCTGTCTTGCTTTTTCAAAGTGAGCTACAAAATGTATTGCAATAAAAGCAATCTCATCTTTTTCAATATTCATATCCCATCTTTTTGAGAAATCATCAGTAAAATTTACTGCTATAGAAACTACAGCTGAGTATCTTGTATTTACTTCATCAAAGTAAGGATTCTTAAGTTGCGTATCTGTTCTTGCCCTACTTATCAACGCACTTAAATGCATAAGTAAATTATTTATAAGTTCATAATCACTTGAAAAAGTTGTATATGCTTTTTTATCAATCTCTTTTAGAATCTCTTCTATATCTTTTTTGACTTTAGTTTTTACAATATCACTTTGTAAAAACATCTTAGACTTATATAGTATCTGAGCTGCTAAATAATCTACTTCAATTCTAGGAATATTAATATTTAGCTCATTTTCTATTAAATCAAATATTCTTTTTGATATAGACCTAAGCTTGTTATATACATCAATCTCACCTATTATATCCTTATTGCTTGTATCCTCTTTAATAAAGTTTTCACTTTCAAGCCTTAAAATAAGAATTTGCAAGTGATTAAAAATATTTTCTATAGCTAAGTTACTTATATCAATTTTTTCTTTAATAACTTCTTTTAAAAATATTTCCTTTACCTTAAAAAACACACCCTTATACTTATTTTTAGAAATACTTATACTACTATTGTGCCTATAAAGGTAATTAGAAAATGCTTTTCTAATTCCGATTTCACTTCCTTTAACAAGAATTCCAAAGCTTGACTTAGATTCTAATTTTAAATTAAGTTCTTCGATTATTCTTTTGACTTCTTCTAAATCTTTAATTATAGTGCTCCTGCTATAATCTAATCTCTCACTGATTTCATCTATTGTAATATATCCATTGTTCGTTAAAAGTATCTCTATGATTCTATTAATTCTTTCCCCCTTTATAAGATAGCTTGAATTAATTTCATTTATTGATTCCTTATAACTTTTGTATTTATCACTATCTGTAATTTTAAGTATATAACCCTTACCCCTAATATTTTCTATTAAAAATCCATTTTTTAAAGTTTCTAAGTTGATATCCTTAATTTCATTTCTAATAGTTCTATCAGAAACTTTAACCTTATCTACTAATTCTTTTAAGCTAACTGGATTGCTTTCAGTTAGATTTTGAATTATCAATTTTTTCCTCATATTTTTCACCCTCTGTTAAGATTTCATTTGATTTAAACCGTTTATGTAATCTATGATTTTATTATAAATTACCTTTTATTAGTCGAACAGTTTTAATATTTCCATATTTTTATGAAAAAAGCAAATCAACGCAAAAAAGCCATGTCTTATTAGACATAGCTTTTTTGCTAACATATTTCTCACTATATGTTTTTTTGTTAATTATCCGCTAATTAACCTTTCCGCTTTTTACCACATTCCCCTAACGGTTAAAATACCCTTACTATTTTAACCATGTTTTAAACCCTCTTTTTAATTCCGTTCACTCCAACTTGAATAACAAAGCCCATATGCTATTCTATATATAATAAAGAGCCCCCTCCTTATTAATCTAAATTAAAATTAACCCTCCCCGAAAATTCAGTTAATTTTAATTTTAAGTAGTTGTTGTACATTTATTATTTCATAAGGATTTTTTAGTGATGTGTTATTTTAGAAAATAAATTATTCCAACTAATAATTCCTTTCCGCCTTCCCCTAATGGTATTCTAACTTGAATTATAGTTTTTTTCATCATTCTTTTATATTGTTAATCATTTGTTATTTTAGTTCATTTTATGTTCAATATTTTCTCATTTATTATTTTATATATTTATAATTTAGATAATATTTCAGAAATATTATTGAATAATTAGCGTTTGTATACATTTTTTCTATTTCTAATATTATTAGTTAATTTTTATTAGTAAATGCTTCTTTATCCTGTTTTTTAGTTATAGAATCAAAAAAAGAGAGAATAACCTTTGTTATTCTCTCTTAATAAAAACTAAATTTTACTTTTCAGTATCATCTTCTATTGTCTCTTCTATTACTTCTTCTTTAGGCTTTGAAGCAGATTCTATAACACCTACTGTTTCAGTTTCTCCTTCGTTAGTTCCAGAGAAAACTGTGTTTTCAACTATTATTTCTTCATCTACTGAATCTGTGCTTTCTTCTAAGTCTTCTTTAGCTTCATTTTTTCCGTTTAATTCTCTCTTTAATTCAAGATAGAATTGAGCCATAGAAGCATTGTAGTAAGGGATAAACCAAACTGAATAAATTCCGCAAGTTATAATAACTATTAAGAACCAACCTATAAATGAAAGTTGAGTTAAGAATAATTTTCCTTTGTAACCTTTCATCATTTCGATTGACTTTCCGAAACTATCTTTAACAGAGTTTCCTTCTACTATTAAAAACTTAGTACAGAAGAAGAATAAATTAAATATTATTCCTGCAACTATTGCGATAATAACAAGGATAATAATTTCTCCAACTAAACCGCCTAAATCTCCAATACCTATTCCATAATATAATAATAAATCAATATTACGTATATAATCTAATAGTTTAAATATTATTGGAATACAAAGTATTAAGCTAACAATTAAACTAAATAAACCTACAAAGATTGTATATCCAACATATCTAAAATAAGTTTTAGGACTAACTTTTAAACTAGCTAACTTACCTCTACCTGTTTTTACGATATTTAAGAAGAAAGCTGTCATAGCAACTCCTATGAAGGCTTCAACCATACAAGCTAGTAATGTAAATCCTACTCCTAAGTACATATTAACTTCAGCAATGCAAAGCGCTAATACTATTGAACTTAATGAAACACCTAAGATAACCGCTTTATCTTCTTTCATTTTTTCTCTTGCTCTAAATTTTATAATTCCTATATCCATAATAATTCCTCCTATCCTCTCTTTAATTATACGGCAATAGCATCCTATTAACCATCTAATATAGGTTAAATTCACCACATTTTAACATAATATAACTACAGTTCAAATAAACTATAATTTATTAATAAACTAGATAAAAAATTTTATGTCCACCTTACTATTAGTATTACCTTAATGTAGATTTGAACACTATTTTTTTAAAATATAATTATATTTTTATAATTCCTCTAAATACAAAAAGTACCACAACCTAAGTTGTGGTACTAAAAAATTTAAAATATTAATTTTAAATTATTTGTTTTTCATTCCTTCTTCTACAGCAACAGCAACTGCAACAGTAGCTCCTACCATTGGGTTGTTACCCATTCCGATAAGACCCATCATTTCAACGTGAGCTGGAACTGATGATGATCCTGCGAATTGTGCATCTGAGTGCATTCTTCCCATAGTATCAGTCATACCGTATGAAGCTGGACCTGCAGCCATGTTATCTGGGTGAAGAGTTCTTCCTGTACCACCACCTGATGCTACTGAGAAGTATTTTTTACCTTGCTCTACACACTCTTTTTTGTAAGTTCCAGCAACTGGGTGTTGGAATCTTGTAGGGTTAGTTGAGTTACCAGTGATTGAAACGTCAACTCCTTCGTGATGCATTATAGCAACACCTTCTCTAACGTCGTCTGAACCGTAGCATTTAACTTTAGCTCTGTCTCCGTTTGAGTAAGCAGTTTCTTTAACTATGTTTAATTTTCCTGTAGCATAGTCAAATTTAGTTTCAACATAAGTAAATCCGTTGATTCTTGAGATGATCATAGCAGCGTCTTTTCCAAGACCGTTTAAGATAACTCTTAAATCTTCTTTTCTTACTTTGTTAGCTTTTTCAGCTATTTTGATAGCTCCTTCAGCAGCAGCGAATGATTCGTGTCCTGCTAAGAAAGCGAAACATTTAGTTTCTTCTCTTAAAAGCATAGCTCCTAAGTTTCCGTGTCCTAAACCAACTTTTCTGTCGTCAGCAACTGAACCAGGGATACAGAAAGCTTGTAATCCTTCTCCGATAGCTTCAGCAGCTTCAGCAGCAGTTGTACATCCTTTTTTGATTGCTATAGCAGCACCTAAAGTGTATGCCCATTTAGCATTTTCGAATGCGATTGGTTGAGTTTCTTCAGTGATTTTGTATGGATCGATTCCGATTTCATCACAAACTACTTTCGCATCTTCTATTGTTTTCATTCCGTATTTGTTTAATACAGGAACGATTTGATCTATTCTTCTTTCATAACTTTCAAATAATGCCATGATTAAAAATCCTCCTTACAACTTTTAATAAATTATTCGTGTCTTGGGTCTACTAATTTAACAGCGTCTGCAACTCTTCCGTATTGTCCGCTTGCTTTTTCCATAGCTTCGTTAGCTGTCATTCCTTTACCAACGAACTCCATCATTCTTCCAAGGTGAACGAATTTGTAACCGATAATTTGGTTGTCTGCATCTAAAGCAACTTTAGTTACGTAACCTTCAGCCATTTCTAAGTATCTAGGTCCTTTAGCAACTGTACCGTACATAGTACCAACTTGTGATCTAAGACCTTTTCCTAAATCTTCAAGTCCAGCTCCTATTGGAAGTCCGCCTTCTGAGAATGCAGTTTGAGATCTTCCGTATACGATTTGTAAGAATAATTCTCTCATTGCAGTGTTTATAGCATCACAAACTAAGTCTGTGTTTAATGCTTCTAATATAGTTTTTCCTGGTAATATTTCTGAAGCCATTGCTGCAGAGTGAGTCATACCTGAACATCCTATAGTTTCTATTAATGCTTCCTCTATTATTCCATCTTTAACGTTTAAAGTAAGCTTACAAGCTCCTTGTTGAGGTGCACACCAACCTATACCGTGAGTAAGACCTGAAATATCACTTACTTCTTTTGCTGCTACCCATCTTCCTTCTACAGGGATTGGTGCTGGTCCGTGGTTAGGTCCTTTTGCGATTACACACATTTCTTCAACTTCTTTTGAATACATCATATTCTAATTACTCCTCCCTAATTATTAGATTCTAAACTACGAGTTTTATCTCTAGTTTATTTTCTAGCTAGGTCAAAAACTGTCCCTGTGGGATAGTTTTATCCTAAATATATTTTAGCAAATCTACCACAATCAAACAACCTTATTCTTTCATTTTTTTTTAATATTTTTCTATATCCTTTATTTTTCCCCATTTTTAAGGGGTTATTAAACTTTTTTTATTTCTCTCTTTGTTAATTTAATTGCAATCTTTTACTTTCCTATGCTATAATATTTTATACAAGTTGCAAATTTTTATGCCACCATGGCGGAACTGGCAGACGCACATGACTCAAAATCATGCGGTTTTACCGTGTGGGTTCGATTCCCACTGGTGGCACCAAATAAATTATTAAAACCTATAAAACGTTGATTTCACTTGTTCTCAACATTTTATAGGTTTTCTTTTTTGAAAAAGTAGTGCAAATATTGCACTACTTAATTTTCTACAAAATACAAAATCACCCTCTTTATTTTTTTTGGTTTCTTATATATTCTTCTATTGCTTTTTTATTTCTTCCTACTGTATCCACATAAAATCCTCTACACCAAAAATGTCTATTCCAATATTTATATTTTAAATTTGAAAATCTTTCGAAAATCATTAATCTACTTTTACATTTTAGAAATCCTACAAAGCTAGAAACACTGATTTTAGGTGGAATTTATACTAACATGTGAATGTGATCTATACAAGCATGCGTTTTGAGAATTTCAATACCTTTCCACTCACATAATTACCTTAATATTTTCCCTATTTCTTCTTTCTTTTCTCCGTAGATTTTTTTCCTTCTATATTTTGGAGCAAATACTATGTGATATTTACAATTCCATTTTGTGTGTCATAAACTATTAATATCCATTACTGATGCCTCCTTTTACTATTTAAATTTGGCTGCGAACCTAATTTAATTTTAGCAAAATAAGGTTTTTTACATATTACAACAGCAAAATTTTTCTGAACACACTCGCATAGCAGGTGTTTTATAAAGACAATAAAAATATCGCAAATTCACCACTGAATAATGCGATATCTATAGTATATTTTAGTACCTAATTCAAGATTTAAACCGAATATTTTTATTAGTTTTACTAAGTAGCTCGAAACTTTTCCTATATTGATACCTATATACTACCTATATTAACAATTTCTATTATGTATAGTCATGTCTTCGATTTGCTACTACAATAAAAGAAAATATTAATGAAATTAGAGGAAAAATAATATTCCAAGAACTTAAAGTAATTTCTGATTTAGGGTAATAGTGCATAATATATAAAATTTCATATAAAATATTTAAAAACAAAGTTGTTAAAGGTCCAATAAATGTTTTTTTTGCAACATAAGCTACTAAAACACCTAATCCAATAACTATCATTGGGACAATTACTAATTGCATTAAAAATGGATCCATTAAATCAATAAACTTCATAACATTTCTCCTTTCACCTTAACCCTAAGGTATCCCTGTAAGTATAACAAATTTAACTAATTTAATCTAAGCTTTATCCCTTAGATATTCCTCTAAAGTAATATTTTGATTGTGAATTATCTTCGCAGCCTCTTTACCAACATATCTTACGTGCCAAGGCTCGTATGATATACCTGTTACTGATTCCTTCCCTTCTGGGTATCTTATAATAAATCCATACTTATAGCAGTTATCATTTAACCAGTCCGCTTCCTTTGTTCCTTTAGCAAAATATTTTCCTTCGTTTCTTATATCTATGCAAAGCCCTGTTTGGTGTTCGCTAAAACCTGGTTTTGCAACGTACGCATCAGCCATTTTCTTTCCTTCTGATTGAACTCTATTATTATAAGTTTGTACCTGTGATTTATATGATCTATATCCTGAATTACCTAAAAGGATTATCCCTTCGTTTTTAGCATCCTTAAACATCTCTTCTAGGCTTTTAGCTATTCTTTTAGATACATGCTTTTCTTCATTACTAGAGCTATTATTAAACCTTATATTTGGTATTACAAGCTTATCGTCTTGATAATCTTTATCTACACCATTTTCTTTATTTACTAAAACTAGTTCATTATCTTTTATATTTTTATGAATAATTGGGCTCTTATAACTTTCCTTATGTAGCATTTCTCCTAAAAAAATATAACCGCCGCAACATAATAAAATAATTAATATAATAACTTTTTTCATCCTCTACACCTCTTTTTATAATATATTTTCATTATAAAAAGTAGGTTTTAAAATAATTATAAGAAAACCTTACGAAACCTTACGTTTAAATCTATAAAAAGAAAAATACCGTATATTTAATTTAAAATATACGGCATTTTATAAATTCACTCTCTATTTTAATAAAAAATCTAACTCTTCCTTTGATTCAAACCAAACCTCACTATACCCGCAATCTAAGCAGATATAATAGTTAGGGTTTAAAAGTTTTGTTTTGAATCCTTCTCTAGCCTTTACTGGTAGTGCTTTTACTTTTTTAACTTTAGTAGAATCACATTTAAAACATTTCATTTTATTTTTCATAAATTCTCCCCTAAAATTTAAAGCACAAGGTTTATCCTTATGCTTTTTAAAACTTTATCTTCTTGCAAAATCTACAAATTTGAATTTATCAGGTCTGTGCCTTGATTCAGTGTATTGAAAAAGAGTAGTATCGTTTAGATAAGTGTAGCTTTTAACTACAACTACCATATCATAATGCTCTAAATCTAAAAGTCTTTTATCTTCTGTAGATGCCTTTTGAACTGTTATTTCTTTTTTTGCGTAAGAAATTTTAAGCCCGAGCTCTCCTTCTATATATTCATAAAGAGATCTTTTACAAACATCTAAAGTTAAAGTTTGAATTATACTTCCGTTTAAGTAGTCTTTATCTAAAATTATATTTTCTCCATCTATATTCCTAACTCTTACTACTTTCCAGATATGGTCTCCTTCACTTAGCTCTAATTTTACTTTCATTTTTTCGTCAGCTGCTTTTAAGCTAAATTCTTCAACTTGAGTTTTAATCTCTTTACCCATCTTTTTTGTAAGCTCGTAGAAACTAGTTATACCTGAAACAGGAAAATCAAATTTATTTCTATCTAAAACGAAAGAACCTTTACCTTTTAATTTTTGAATATAACCATTTTGCTCTAAAAGGTTTAATGATTTTCTTATAGTATCTCTTGATACATCATACTGCTTCATTAAATCTGATTCAGATTTTAACTTTTCTCCATTTTTTAATATACCGTTTTCTATATCTCCTACAAACTCATTGTATATACTTACGTATTTACTCATGTTGCACCTCTTAACTTTAAAATCTTTACATATATTATACTATATTAAAATAAGCTTAGGCTACCTTATTTGTAGCCTAAGCTTAACCTTTAACTTAATTTATATATTATAGATTCGTAAGGTCTTAATTTTAATCTTTTTAAATCTAAACTACTATCATCATAGTTTGATAAAAGAATTTTTATATCCTTGTCTTTAAAGTATTTTTCTTCTATAGAGATTTCAGTTTCTACATCATAAAAGTTATTTATAACTATTAATGATTCTCCTTTATACTCTCTCTTATAAGCATAAACTTTCTCGTGGTCCTCATTTAATATTTTATAATCACCTAAAGAAACTATTTCCTCTTCTTTTCTTATCTCTATAAGCTTTTTATAATGATAAAATACTGAAGTTTTATCTTCTAATGCATTTTTAGCGTTTATATTTATATAGTTTTTCGAAGTGTTAATCCAAGGTGTTCCTTTCGTAAATCCAGCATTTTTAGAATCATCCCATTGAACTGGAGTTCTAGAGTTATCCCTTGATTTTGAGTTAAGTATTTTTATTATATCTTTTTCTAAAGCACCTGATTCTTTTAAAATATTATAATAATTAATAGATTCTACGTCTTTGTATTCATCTATACTTTCAAAATCTGGGTTAGTCATCCCAAACTCTTCCCCTTGGAAGATATAAGGAGTTCCACTCATCATATGAATTGAAGTCGCTAGCATCTTTGAAGATTCTTTGTGATATTTTTCTGTGTTTCCAAACCTTGAATTTACTCTAGGTTGATCGTGGTTACACCAAAAAAGTGCATTAAACCCTCCGCCTTTTATCATTTCTTCTTGCCAAGTGCTAAATAACTCTTTAAGCTTTTTAAAATCAAAATCCATTAAAGACCACTTTTCACCGTCTTTGTAATCTACCTTTAAATGGTGGAAATTAAATACCATGCTTAATTCCTTTTCTTTAGGGTTTGAGTATTTTATGCAATTATCTATTGAAGTTGATGACATCTCACCTACCGTTATTACGTCGTCATATTTTCCAAAGGTATTTTCGTTTAGTTCTTTTAAGTATTTGTGGATATTAGGTCCGTCAGTATAAAACCTTCTTCCATCCCCTAAAAGGTCATCTTCATATACCTTTGGTTTTGAAATTAAATTTATTACATCTAGTCTAAAACCTTTAACTCCCTTTTGAAGCCAAAAGTTTACTACTTTATAAATCTCTTTTCTTAGTTCTTCATTATCCCAATTTAAATCAGCTTGAGTTACATCAAATAAATGAAGATAATATTCATCTAAACTTTCAACGTACTCCCAAGCGTTTCCTCCAAACTTTGAAATCCAGTTTGTAGGCTCCTTTTTATCTTTACCTTTTTTAAATATATAAAAATCTTTATATTTCTTTTCACCTTTTAATGCCCTCTTAAACCAAACGTGTTCAGTTGATGTGTGATTAAACACCATATCTAGCATTATTTTAATATCTCTCTTTTTTGCTTCACTAACTAAAGTTTCGAAATCTTCCATAGTTCCAAACTTTGGATCTACTTTATAATAATCAGCTACGTCGTAGCCGTTATCTTTTTGTGGTGACACATAAAACGGAGTCAGCCATATATAATCTATTCCTAAAGTTTTTAAATAATCTAATTTTTCTACTATTCCTTTTAAATCTCCAAGTCCATCTCCATTTGAATCCTTAAATGATTTAGGATAAATTTGATAAACTACACTGTTTTTTAAGTCACTCATTTTAAACCTCCAACTTATACGTACAAGTATAAGATAATGTTTTTTCTTTATTCTGTCAAGTTAATTTCTTTAAATGCATAAAAGGAGTTATAAAATAACCCCTTTCATTTATTTTTTTATATTAAAGAACTTATTTTGTTCCATACTTAGCTAGCTTTGTTTTTGAAAATACTAATGTAAGTACAAATGGTACTACTATCGCAACTGCCATACATAAAGCGTATGGTAACATGCTAGAACCTCTGATTGATAGGATTGCAGGAAGTCCTCCAACTCAAACTGAGTTTGCAACGACTCCAGTAACCATAGATATAATACCTGCTATTCCTGAACCTGTAAGTCCAGCTATGAATGGGTAGAAGTATTTTAAGTTTATACCAAATATTGCAGGTTCTGTTACCCCAAGGTATGCTGATATGCAAGCTGGTACTGCAACTTGTTTCTCTTCATCATTTTTTCTCTTTAAGTAAATGTATCCTAAAACTGCTGAACCTTGTGCTATATTTGCAAGTGCAACGATTGGCCACATATAAGTTCCCCCAGTTGACGCTATAAGCTGCAAATCTACTGGTAAAAGAGTGTGGTGTAATCCTGTGATTACTAAGATTGGATAGATAAATCCATATATTCCTCCAAATAACCATCCTATTGATGAGTTAAATCCAAATGATACTCCTTGTGCTATAAGGTCTCCTATTTTCCAACCTATAGGCCCTAATACTGTGTGTGCTAATAATACAGCTGGTACTAATGATAAAAATGGTACTATTATCATTTCTATAGATGCTGGTGATACTTTTTTCCAAAATCTTTCTAAGTAAACATATGCAAATCCTACCAAAATAGCTGGAATAACTTGCGCTTGGTAACCTATCATTTCTATTTTAAAGAATCCGAAATCCCAGTATGGAATTTTATCTGCCCCTGCTACTGCATAAGCATTAAGTAATTGTGGTGAAACTAATGTTATACCAAGAACTATACCTAGCATTTGGTTTGCACCCATCTTTTTAGTAACAGACCAAGTGATTCCAACCGGTAAGAAGTGGAATATAGCTTCGCAAATTAACCAAAGAAAACTATTTACCCCATTCCAAAATACTGAAATCTCTGTTAAAGTCATCGTTCCATTTTCAAATAACTTCATCTCACCTATAATATTTCTAAAACCTAAAAGCAAACCACCAACTATAATAGCTGGAATGATTGGTGCAAAGATTTCAGCTAAATTTGCAACTGCTCTTTGAAGAAGGCTCATATTTTTTTTTGAAGCTTCTTTTACAGCTTCTTTGCTTTCTCCCTCTATACCTGTTTGTCCTATAAATTCATTATAAAAAGTTGATACTTCTGGACCTATAATAACTTGAAATTGACCAGCTTGAGTAAACGTACCCTTAACAGATTTTAATTCTTCTATCTTTGAAGCGTCTGCTTTGCTTGGATCTTTTAATACGAATCTCATTCTAGTTACACAATGTGTTAATGTAGCTATATTGTCTCTTCCTCCAATATATTCTACTAAAAGGTTTACATCTTCTTTAAACTTACCCACCTTAAAATACCTCCTCTTAAAAAGTTGTACGTATATCTTATGTTTTAAATATACACTATACGTACAAGTTCTGTCAATCGTTTTCATAAAACTTTTAAAAAAATATTTTTATATAAAAATTAAGGGCATTTCTGCCCTCTACTTTAATCTAAACATAATAGCCTCAAAAGGTCTAAGCTTAAGGGATTTTAATTCCTTGCTAGAATCTTTATAATTACTAATTAGTATTTCTAAATCCCTATACTCTATTCCTTTTAAGTTAAACTCTGTTTCTTCTTCATAAAAGTTTGAAACTACAAGTATCCTATCTCCATTTAATTCTCTTAAATAAGAAAATGTGTTTTTAGACTCTAAATCTAAAGGAGTATAATCACCGTAAATAATAGTTTCGTTTTCTTTTCTTAGTTTTATTAATTTTTTATAGTGATAGAATATAGAATCCTTATCTTCTAAAGCATTTTTAACGTTTATAGTTTTGTAGTTTTCATTAACTTTAAGCCAAGGTTTGTTTTTTGTAAAACCAGCATTTAAAGAATCATCCCACTGCATAGGAGTCCTAGCGTTATCTCTCCCCTTTGCATAGATTGATTCCATTATATCTTCGTGACTATAACCTAAAGCTATTCTCTCTTTATACATATTCTTTATTTCAATATCATCATAATCTTCTATGTCTTTAAATCTTATATTAGTCATCCCGATTTCTTCACCTTGATAAATGTAAGGAGTCCCCCTCATTCCGTGAAGAATAGTTCCAAGCATCTTACTACTTAATACTCGATTTTTTTCAGAATCATCTTTTCCCCACCTTGAAACTATCCTCGGAAGGTCGTGATTATTCCAAAAAAGACTATTCCAACCATTACTCTTTAGTTCTATTTGCCACTTACTTAATACTCTTTTTAAGTCTCTTAAATCTAGCTTTTTAAGGTCCCACTTTCTTTTTCCAGGTATCTTATCTAAACTTATATGTTCAAATTGAAATACCATACTAAGTTCTTTTTCTTCTTCGCTTGAATAAAGCTTTGCTATTTCAGGAGTCGCACCCCAAGTTTCTCCGACTGTTAATAAGTCTTTATCTCCAAAGGTTTCTTTATTCATTTCTTTTAGATACTCATGAAGCTTAGGTCCGTTTTCCTTTATTTCTTTATCTGGAACCTTCCCTATTAAATCTATAACATCTAACCTAAATCCACCTACACCTTTATCTATCCAAAAGTTAATCATATCGTAGATTTCTTTTCTTAGATCTTTATTTTCAAAATTCAAATCAGGTTGTTTTTTACTAAATAGATGAAGATAATACTCGCCACTTTCTTTATGATATTCAAAAGCACTTCCCCCAAAGGTTGACTTTAAACCGTTTGGCTCTTTTCTCCATATATAATAATCTCTATACTTATTATCTTTTGACTTTTTAGCCTCAATAAACCACTTATGCTCATCAGAAGTATGATTTAATACTAAATCCATAAGGATTTTTATTCCTCTTTTTTTACTTTCTAAGATAAGTTCTTCCATATCACCCATACTTCCAAACTCGTCCATTATATCTCTGTAATCACTAATATCATATCCGTTATCATCATTAGGTGATTTATAAACTGGACTTAACCAAACTACATCTATCCCTAATTCTTTTAAGTAATCAAGTTTATCTATAATACCTCTAATATCACCTATTCCATCATTATTAGAATCATTAAAGCTTCTTGGATAAATTTGATATACTACTGAGTTATGCCACCATCTCTTTTTCATAACTTCCCCTCCTTCTTATAAACATATACGTATATGTTTATAAGAGAATGATAACTTTTACAAAAGACTTTGTCAATAAAATGGTAATAAAAAAAAGTGGAAATTACTTTCCACTTTTATTCTTCGATTAATTCTTCCATATCTTTTATTTTAAATACATCTAAGCTTCCGCTCATATCTGATGTAAGAGCTTTTAAGCATTCTGCTGCTCCTGCAACTTCTTGACTTGAAGAATTTAATTCTTCTGAAGATGCTGTAACTTCTTCTGAAGTTGCTGATATTTCTTCTGATATAGCAGAGATATTATCAACTCTTTCTAAGATGCTAGTTTTTTGCTCATTTATCTTATTAAAAGCTTTTACCATAGTTTCGATTTTCGGAATAATATTTCCTATCGAAATAGAAATAGCTTTAAATACTTCGATTGTATTTTGAATAACTACAGTTTGAGAACTTAGTTCTTTATCCATAGAAGCAGTTCTATTTACAAGCCTATCTGTATTAGATAAAATTTCTTTTACAGTTACGCAAATATTTCCTGTAGATTCTTTACTCATCTCTGCAAGTTTTCTTATTTCTTCTGCAACTACAGCAAAGCCTCTTCCAGCGTCTCCAGCTCTTGCAGCTTCTATAGCTGCGTTTAGTGCTAAAAGGTTAGTTTGCTCTGAGATATTATTTATTAAATCTGTCATCCCATTAATCTTTTTGATTTGGTCTGTAGTGTTCCAAATATCATCATTAAATTTATCGAATTCTTTTTTAAAACTATCTAAATTAGAAGTTAAAGCTCCTAGTTCAGTGTTGCTATTTTGAGCTTCTTTATTTATATCTGTTGCCATCTCTTCAACAACTGATATATCTGATTTAACAGTATCTAAATTACTACTAAAGTTAACCATAGATGCTGAAATTTCAGAAAGGTCTGTCGCTTGACTAGTAGTTCCGTTTGCTACATCACCTATTGCAAGAACTATTCCTTCTGTAAGCCTTGAAAGTTCTCCTGCTATGTTTGCAAGTGCTTGAGCATTCATATCTATAGCTTCTGCGTTGAATTTTACGTTGTTCATCATTTTACCTATTGAAACTTGAGTTTCCTTAACTGATGTAAGCATACTTCCAATCTCGCTCTTTTCTTCTAACTTTTTAGAATCAAGTTCGTTTTTGAAATTTCCTTCAGCAAATTTGTGAATCTCATCACCAACTTCTTTAATATCATTTGATACACTATCTGAAACTTTAGAGATTATAAAACACACTATAACAGAGCTTACTATAACCGCTATAAAAAATTCAAGATTCAGATCCCCTACAATTAGCGCTGTTACTACCATAGCGATAATAAAAACAGGCATAAGCGTCTTAATCATTTTACCTTTTAAGGTTTTTAATTTAATTTCATCCATTCAAAGTTCCCCCACTTGTCTTTAATTAAACTTATAGTATAATTATACTTTAAATTTTACTTTTCATCAATAAATTAGCATACCTTTTTAAATTTTGAAGGTATGCTATAATTTTACATTATTACTTTTATTGCATTATAGATAAGTAATATAGTTGATGCCCCTAAAATACTCCAAATAACTCCGTAATAAAGCATCTTCTTATCTTCTAAATTAACTTTACTATCTTCTTTCATAAAATTCCACAAGCTCCTTTAAATATTTTACTGTATTAACTGGCGCTTTACCTATAGATGTCTCTCCTGATAATAAAAAGCCTGATACTCCTTTTTCTATTAGATTGTAAATACCATCAACTTCTGAAAAATCAGGGAGACTTCCTTTTTTCATACTATTTAATATATGAGTTCCTATATATATATCTTTATCTTTATCATATTTTTTAACTTCTTTAATTATTTCGTCTTGATAAATAGGTGCATATTTTATATCACTTTCAGGAACTAAATCTCCTCTTCCAACTACTACTGAATCTATCTTACCTATAAATTCTTTTATATTTTTTGCTCCCTTTGGAGTTTCAACCTTTCCAAAAATCCTTGGATTATAAGAACTGCTATTATTTTTTATATAATCTAAAACTAAATCTATATCATAGCTAGATTCTACAAAGGACTGACAGATTATTTCTATATTATTTTTTATAGCAAAGTTTAACCCTTCTATATCTTTTTCACTAAATGACTTGTCCTCTCTTTTAAACCCTTTAATATTACACCCCTTACCTGCTCTAACTATTCCACCTTTTTGAACCTTTGCAATAACTCCCTTTTTAAAAGAACTTATAACTTGAAATTTCATAGTATCATCTTTCATAGACATCTCATTAAAAGCATTTTCTAAAAGTTCTTTATTGCTTACGTTTAAAGGTATTATTTTTCTTTCACTATTTCTAGCTGCATATCCTTTGTTTTTATAAATATCTTCTCCACAAAATATAACTTCTTCGCCGTTATAAATTTTATATATATACGGAAGTTTATCAGAAACCCTTATCTTACTACCAGATAGATCTATCATGATATGTACATCAGATTTCTCTTCTTTTATCCATTTATATAAATTATCAAATTCTTTAATATTTCCATGTGATGTATTAAATCTAAATATATCTACGCCTAAAGATACTAAATCTTTAACTACCCAATTTTCTTTAGTACTAGGCCCTGTCGTAACTATAAGTTTCATACTCCACCTCCAAATCACAAAAAATTCAATAAAGGCTTCAAAAGGCGAAGCCCTCATTAAATCTTTAAAATACTCTCTATAATCTTTTCATTTAATAATTTTTTATCAAGTCTTGAGTTTTCTGAAACGTAGACTTTAATTATAGAAACTGGGATATTTATATTTTTTATAAGATAATAATTCTCTCCATTTTCTAAACTTATATTTTCTACATTTAATTCTTTTAAATTATCTTTTAAGAATTTTGAAAAATTTTTAGATTCTTCTTTTTCCCCACTATATATCTTTATGCTATCATTTCCTTTTCTTACTTCTACTTTTAAATAAAAATCTAAACTTGAAGTATTTGCAATTATCACTTTTTCAAAAACTTCGTTTCCTATACTCTTTCTAGTTTGCAGATCCATATCTACGATGAATATTCCCTTAGATTTTAAATCTTTTTTAAATGTCTTTAGGATATAATCATCATTTGTGTCTAATCCTATCTTCATTTAATGCCTCCAAGGATTTTTTATTAATACATTATATTCTAAGAGCTAAAAATTGTTCTAAAGGAATTATTTTAAGAATAGTAATTATTGTAGACTAATGTTTTGGAGGTAGTTATTTTGAAAAAAATAACATTATTTTTAATCTGTTTATTAAGCCTTTCTTTTGTAGGTTGTATAAATATCAATCCTAAATATCTAGAATTTAAATCTCAACCTGAAGTTGGATTGTATTCAAATGAGATTATTGAAAAAATAAAAAATAAAGAAGAGTTTTCCTTAGAAGTTTTCGACACAAACTTTTATAAAACTTTCCCTGTAGGTAAAGATGATAACATAATTCTTTATAATTTTTTCAATTCTATAAATAACAAAGATTATGTAGAAGATACAAGAGAGACTAAAAAAGATTTAAGTAATAAAGAAGAGTTTAGACTTATAGTTAAATTCAAAGAAGCTAAATACATAATAAATGTTTTTGATTCTGAATTAATAACTATCCACCCTTGGGATGGAAACTACTCTCCTGATATTATAAATATGAAAAACGTTCCTTTAGGATATAATTTATATGATTTTTGCGATTATATTAGAAAAGATTAAAAAAAAGCGTCACATTAAACTACTTAATGTGACGCTTTAAAATACTATTTTTTAAGGTCTTCTAAAATTCTAAATACACGTTTCTTTAAAAGTGGGTGGATTACATCCCCCCCTATTTGATTTAGAGGAACTAAAACGAATTCGCGCTCTTCCATCCTAGGATGAGGTAAAACTAGATCCTCAAAATCTGTAACTAAGTCATCAAAGAATATTATATCTAAATCAATAATTCTAGGACCCCACTTAATTATTCTTTCTCTTTTCATCTTTTCTTCTATTTTTAAAAGTTCTTTCATAAAATCTCTAGGGTTTAATCTAGTTTTAACTTTTAAAGCACCATTTAAAAACTCTTCTTGGTTCTCGTATCCCCAAGGCTCAGTTTTAATAAAATCAGAGATTTTTAAAACCTTTGTCCCTTCTATAGAATTAATATAATCTATAGCTAAACTTAAATTTTCTTCTTTATTTCCAATATTACTTCCTATTGATAAATACGCTTCGTGCCAGCCTCTATAAATTTCTATTGCAGCATATTTTAAATGCCTATTTATAGGAGCCCAAGGCTTTTTAACCTTTACCTTGCAAGACTTTACTAATTCGTAAGTATCTAATATAAAATTCGCTACTTTTTCTCCAACAGTCTCTATTAAATCTATGCTTTCTAAAGTTACTACTTTTTCAATTCCAAGGCAAAGCTCACCATAATGGACTGACTCTTGTAAGTCTCCGTATCTTCCGGCTTTACTTAAATCAAGACTTAATTCAATATCAAAAATAAACTTTTGACCAAGTACTTTTTCTTCTTTAAACACACCGTGATTTGCAAATATCTCTACGTCTTTTAAATATATTTTATCCATCTTTCTCCCTCTATTTTACTCTTAAAATAGCATCTGTCATAAGACATGCTCTCTTATTTTCTAAAACATCATGAACTCTTACAAATTCACAACCCTTTTGTATTCCGATTACTGTAGTTGCTATAGTTCCTTCTACTCTTTCATCTGTAGGAAGGTCTAGTGCTAGACCTATCATAGACTTTCTTGAAGTTCCAAGTAAAACTGGGTAACCTAAAGCTTTTATTTCTTCTAAATTATTCATTACCTTTAAGTTTTCTTCGTAAGTCTTTTTAAAACCTATTCCTGGGTCTAAGATTATATCTTCTTTTAAAACTCCATTTTCAAGGGCTATATTTATACTTTCAATTAAATCAAACTTTACATCTTTCATAAGGTTTTTATAACCTTCTTCTTTTCTGTTATGCATAAGGATACATTTAGCTTTAAACTTTTTACAAACTTTTGCCATATCTTTATCGTATTTAAAGCCCCATACATCATTTACTATATCAGCACCAGCTTTTAATGCCGCTTCTGCTGTTTTACTTTTATAAGTATCAATAGAAACTGGGATATCAAAATTTTCTTTAATAGCTTTAATAATAGGAACTACTCTCTTTATTTCTTCTTCTTCACTAACATACTCTGCGTTTGGTCTAGTTGACTCACCGCCTACGTCTATAATATCTGCACCTTCTTTAATCATTTCTGAAACTCTTTTTATAGCTTCATCTACTTCGTTGTAATTTCCCCCATCTGAAAAGGAATCTGGCGTAGCATTTAAAATACCCATAACGTATGTTCTCTTATTTAAATCAAACTCTTTATTTCCTATTTTCATATTTTTCCCTCATTTCATTAATATTTAATTATATTATTTTTCTTTTGTGCGCTCCAATAGCATTTTTCATAAGCCTTACAGTTAAAGCAATTTCTAGACTCTTTATCGCTTGTCTTTATAAGCTTTTCTAAACTATTTAGATCTTCTTTTTTTCTGTGACTATCTATAAGATTTAAAATTAATTCCTTTTCTTTTTCTGTATATTCTGTTTCTTTTAAAATATCACTTGCAATAATCACACTTGCCTTTTGGTGTTCAATTCCTTTTGTGTATTCTAAAACTCGTCCTATATCATGAAGAAGTCCAAAAGCATATATTACATCTTTAGATATATCTAAGCCTTTTTCTAAAGCTTTTATATAAGTTATTCTAGACACACTTAAAAAATGCTCTAAATCGTGTTTGCAAAACTCTCTATTTTCTTCTAATTTTTCAAGTAGTTTTAAATTTTCTATATATTTTTCATTTTTTAAGATACTATTTATTTTATCCAAAATCAAATTCACCTCTATTTAATTAAAGATAATGTTTCAAGTCTTAGATCTTTATCTTCTTTAAATGCTCCTCTAAAGGTTGTAGTTATTGTTTTAGTTCCAGGCTTTTTAACGCCTCTCATAGTCATACACATATGCTCACCTTCAACTAAAACTAAAACTCCTTTTGCATCTAAGTATTCATATATAGCATCAGCTATTTCAGCTGTTAGTTTCTCTTGTAATTGTGGCTTTTTTGAATAAGTTTCAACGCATCTTGCAAGCTTTGATAAACCTACAACTCTTCCGTTTGGGATGTATGCTATATGTACTTTACCGTAAAAAGGTACAAAATGATGCTCGCACATAGAATAAAAAGTAATATCCTTTTCTATAACTACATCATCGCTTCCATAAGCCTCAAATGTTTTACTTAATTCTTCTTTAGCATCTTTATTTATCCCACTAAATATTTCTTCATACATTCTAGCTATTCTGTCTGGTGTTTCTAATAGCCCTTCACGGTTTGGATCTTCTCCAATCCCTTCAATTATTAATTTTACACCTTCTAAAATCTTTTCTCTATCTATCATAATTTAAATCCCCTCCGCTTAGCATAATACTACTATTATAAAATTCTTTTATTTTACTTGTAGCTACGCTTTTAAACTCTTTATCACTTATCTTTTTAACTTTCATTATCCCCATTAAGCTGTTAGTTAAGAATACTTCATCCATTTCTAGTAAGTCTTCTTTAGTTATACTCTTTTCTATAATATTATAATTTCTAATTAAAAACTCTCGGACAGTTCCATCTAAAAGTCCGTCACTTATCTTTGGTGTATATATTTTAGAGTCTTTAATACAAAAAATATTAGAAACTGTAGTTTCTGTTACAAATCCTTTTTCATTTAAGAAAATAAAATCATCTAAATCTAAGCTTTTAGCCCGTATCTTTTCTAAGATATTTATAGCATAGTTTGTAGATTTTATATAAGTTAAATATGAGGTTGAATTTCTTAAAACATCTGAAAAATCTAATTTAAAACCTTTTTTAAATGCTTTTTCACCGTAGATATTTTCTCTAGTACTTATTATAATATTTTTTTCTGTAACTAGTATCTTTAGGGCATGATTTTTAAGGTGAATTTTATTTATAAACTCTAAAATTTCTTCCTCTTCTAATTCCTTAAGATTAAGTACTTTAAGCCCATTTTTAAGTCTTCCTAAATGATAGTTTAAAAATATTGGCTTATTTTCTAAAAAATATATAGTTTCAAAAACTCCAATTCCAAAGTTAACTGAAGAATCTACAAAACACTTATCCTCATTAAAAATTATTTTTCTCATTTTAATACTTTCATTAAAGCTACTGCCTTATCTAATGTTTCGATATATTCATCTTCCTCATTAGACTCGTAGGTAACTCCCCCTCCTACTCCAAAATATGCTTTATTATCTCTTTTTAAAATAGTTCTAATTGCTATATTGAAATCGCTGTTTCCTCTAAGGTCAAAGTATCCAATGCATCCTGTATATAGGTTTCTTTTAACACCTTCTAATTCTTCTATAATTTCCATAGCTCTTATTTTAGGAGCGCCAGTTATAGAACCTCCTGGGAAACACTCTCTCATACAATCAACGGCTGTATTTTCTTTTTTTAGTTTACCTTCTATAGTTGAAACTAAATGAAATACTGTTTGGTATTCCTCTATCTTAAATAGTTCTGTTACCTTAACAGAGTTATTTTCGCAAACTTTACTTAAATCGTTTCTCTCTAAATCTACTATCATTAAAAGCTCTGATTTATCTTTTTCACTATTTATAAGCTCTAATTTATTTTTAGCATCTTCTTTTTCATTCTTTCCTCTAGGTCTTGTACCTTTTATAGGTCTTGTAGAAACTAAATTATCTTTTATTTTAATAAATCTCTCTGGAGAAGAACTTATAATTTGAAAATCTTCGTAATTTATAAATGCTGAAAAAGGAGCTTTATTTATTTCTCTTAAATCTTCATATAGGGCAAATGAATCTTTATTTGAAGTGCAATAATATCTTTGAGTCATATTTGCAATATAAATATCTCCGTTTTCTATGTAATTTCTCATTTTCTTTACAGCTTTAATATATTCCTCTTTAGAAAAGTTTGAAATAAATTCAGTGTTTTTATTTCTTATAGTTTTTTCCCTTAAAGTTTTTAAGGGTTTAAAAAGATTTATTTTCTTTATAATTTCTTCTATATTACTATCTTTTTCGGTTTCATACAAATCTGTTATATAAACTTTATTTAATTTTAAATCGAAAATAATAATGTTTTTGTATAGATTAAACCTCATAAGTGGAATTTTAAAATCTTCTTTTGAAGTATCTTTAATAACTTCTAATTTTCTTCCCATATCATATGAAATATATCCTATAAATCCACCTACAAAAGGAATATCACTTTTTATATCTAATTTATATTCTTTTATTTTTTTATTTAAAAGATCAAATCCATCTTCTTTAGAGTCTTCTAAAATCTCTATCTTTTCTATAGGATTAATTCCTATAAAAGAATATTTAGATAGTTTTTTATCTTCCTTAGAACTATCTAAAAAAACTGCATCTTTAGTATCTTTAAAAATACTAAAGATTTCAAAAGGATATAATTTAGTATCTATCTCTTTTATCTTTAAATTCATAACGTCCCCCTATAAATTGCATATATCTATAAAATTCTTTAAAACATCATACCCAAACTCTGTAAGTTCTGCTTCTGGGTGATATTGCACTCCGTAAATAGGTAAAGTCTTATGTTTAACTCCCATAATAGCGCCGTCTTCACTTTTTGCAGTTATTTTTAATTCTTTACTTATTGTGCTTTCATCTATAACTAGGGAGTGATATCTAGTTACCTTAAATTCTTTTTTAATTCCTTTAAAGATACCATCTTCATCTGTTGTTATTTTAGTTATTTTACCGTGCATAGGTCTAACCCCTTTTACTATATCGCATTTAAAATATTCTCCAATACTTTGGTGACCTAAACAAATCCCTAAAATAGGCATTTTTTCTTTGAATTTATCTATAATTTCTAACACATTCCCGGCTTCCTTTGGACTTTTTGGTCCTGGAGAAATTATTATTCCCTTAGGGTTTAATGCGTTTATAGTATTTTCATCTATTACATCGTTTCTAAAAACTTTAATTTCTTCTCCTAATTCCTCAAAATATCTTACTAAATTATATACAAATGAATCATAATTATCGATCATTATTAACATTTTCTACATCATTCCTTATTTTTCTATAATTTTTTTAATCTTTATGCTAAAATACAAGTGTACATATAATATGTAAATTATATCATAGCTTATAATTTTATTCTTAAAAAATTATCTAAGCTTGAAGGGAGATTTAAGCATTGCATAAAGTAGATTTTCATCTTCATACAACTGCATCTGACGGATTACTTACTCCTTCAGAAGTTGTAAAAAGAGCTGTTAAAAATAATGTATCACATATTGCTATAACTGACCACGACACAGTGTTTGGAATAGAGGAAGCTTTAAATGAAGCTAAAAAACATAATATAGTAGTTATACCTGGAATAGAGTTTTCAACTTATCATAATAACGAAAATATCCACGTACTTGGATATTTTAAAGATGATAGTTATAAAGCTAAAGAGGTTGTATCTTATATAAATAATCTTAAAGAAATGAGATTTAATAGAGCTTTAGAGATGGTAAAAAGATTAAAAGAACATTTTAACATCGAAATAAGCGTTGATAATTTAATCAAAAGAAGTAAAGGGGTTGTAGGTAGACCTCATATAGCACAAGAGATAATAGATTCAGGCTATGATTACTCTTGGGAATACATCTTTGATAACTTTATAGGAAACGATAGCCCTGCATTTATTCCTGCAAACAGAATTTCAACAGAAGATGGAGTAAAACTTTTAAAGAGCTTTAACTGCGTTGTATCTTTAGCACACCCAGTTTTAATTAAAAAGTCTCCTCTTTCAGATTTTTCTAATATGGGATTTGATGCTATAGAAGCTATTTATTTCTTAAACACTAAAGAAGAAGAAGAGTCACTTAAAGCTTTTGCAAAAGAAAATAACTTACTAACATCTTGCGGTTCAGACTGCCATGGTAAGTTTGAAACTGATAAAAAGCACGGTGATATCGGTGATAAAGAAATGACAGATGAAGAATTTAATAGTTTTATTTCTTTATTTAAATAAAAGCTATGGGAGAAAACTTTTCTCCCATAGCTTTTAAATTTCTTCTACTTTTAATTTTGCAATTTTGTATATATCTTCTTCTATCTCTTTATATAATATATTTTTAAAATAATCATCCTTATCTATAGTTTTAATTCTATTTAATCTAAAGATAAATGCTTCATTTACAGATATTCTAGTATGACAAAGCTTAAATACTTTATATTTTCTGCTTCCCTTTGTTATATTATTTAAATAATCTATCATTAAAGTATTATCTAGCATAATATCTCTTATCTCTTTACTTTCTTTTAAATCCCCTTTCTTTAAAAGATTAAATAATAACTCGTCATTTCTTCTAATTTTTTCTAAAACCTTTTTAAACTCATTACTAAACTTATAAGGTTTAATAATAACTGTAGAAAGAAGTCCAAGTAATACACCAATAACTATATAAAATATTTTATTATATATAACAGAAATTGATGGGTCACTAAGTTCGCTAATCCCAATTGAGATTATAGTTGCAAATGACATCATCTTATCGTAATTTTTCATTAAAGTTAATAAGTATATAGCTAAAATTATAATCAAAAGCTTACCTTCTTTAACTTCTAAAAATTTATATAAAACTACATATAATAAAGCACCAAAAACAGTTCCTTTTATTTTCATAAAAGATTTGAATAAAGTATTCTTTGAATCAACTTGTATAACAGCAAAAGCTGATAATACCAAACATACTGTAGAACTATTATCTAATATAGTTCCTAAAAAGTATGTAAAAGTTATTGCAAGAGTCATCCTTAAATTAAAATAAAAGCTCTCATTTTTTTCTTTATAAAAATTATTAACTCTATTTCTGATCTTTTCAAAATTAAAAATATCAGAAATTGCCATTTTAAATGAAGTTCTCTTGCTATCAGTTATAAAAATATATCTATCTATAGTTATCTTTATAAACTCAATAATTCCACTTAGAATCTTTTTATCATATACATCAGTATCCTTTAGTTCGTCATTTATATTATTTAATTCGTGAATACATTCTTCTATGCTAAGTTTTTTATTTAAATACTTAGATAAAACTTCTAGTACATCATTTACGTTTCCCATAAACTTATCTACACTTATGCAAACCTTTTTATCGTAATTTATTTTTTGTAGCATCATATTTATCTTTTCAATAACTGTTATAAAGTCCATAATGCATTTATCTTTTTGAGTTAAGGAATTTTCACGTGCTCTTGTATTATTTATTAAATTATTTAAATGAACTATTTTATTATCTAGCTTTTCATTTAAATCTTTAATATCTCCATCTGTTTTAATATCCTCTATCTTTTTAATAATTATATTTATAATATCTTTTAAAAGATTAAGCTTAATATCCTTATAGCTTGTCTTAAATACATATAACTTTGTAAATATAATAAATCCTACACAAAATACTACTCCAAGAAGTCTAATTGGAAATCCATTTATACTTGTTTTAAATACTAACATATAGACATAAATTAAGACAAATGTATTATAATATCCTTTATCTAAAGTACATAAATTTAAAGCCCCAATAAAGAAAATAGTTATTAAATTTATAAAAATACTTAAATAAACATTTATACTTGCAATTTCAGCCATAACCGTAATTATTAAAAATCCAGACATAAGTTTAATTAACTCACTTTTGGGCGAAATTGTAAAATCATCTTTTGATAACTTTGAAATTGAAAGAATTGCAACTATGGAAAGTGCCACGTTTTGCATTCCAAACAAAAGATACGTAAGTCCTATCACTAAAATATACACGATTGTTAAAAATGCACTTCTTAAATACTTATTATTTTTCATCTCTCTCCTTCTTTCTTAAGGCTTTAATAAAGGCCGCATAAAAAAACATGCGACCTTTAATCCTTATTTTCTATAAGCTGTTAAAAGAGCTTTTTTAAGAACCTTTGGATCCTTTTTATATTCAGTCACAGGACAAATATCTTTTAAATCTAATCCTAATAGTTTATAAACAGCAGTTCTAGCTGCACGAACTGAATACTCTTCTGTAAATACCATATCTTCTGGAATTTCTACAAATTGGCTAACTAAAGCAAAGTTTGTAGAACCATCAGGCACAACTTTAGGTCTATCACTGTATTTACGAGGTTCAAATTGTGAGTCTATATATGGCATCATACAAGGTATAACATTTATAACACTATCCATTATTTCATCCATATGTTCTTCAAGATGTAAATGATAGATTAATTCTTCAAGCATTTCTCTACCTGTACAGTTTCTCATAGGTTTTTTAACGTAATCACCTAATTTATCTGTATATAAACCATATCCCCAGAATATTGTAGTATCCATAGGTTGGTTTACAAAGTGTGGTTGAGCCGCTACAACTATACTCATTAGCCAGTTAGAATCTTTAAATGTCATTAAAGCTCCACTTCCTGGAATGTTACCTGAGAACTTTTCTATAAGTTTTAGCATCTTATCACCTTTCATAGTGACAGTAAAGCTTTCCCAGTTAGTTTCTTCTGGGTGATTGAAAAAGGGCTCTGGATTACCTAAACCTTTTTTCTTTTTACTTATCTTTCTCCAAAGTTCAGCTGAAATAGGGTTATCTGGATTAAAGCTAGCTTTAGTATCTAAATCTCCAAGTGTAGCTGAATCTGTCATACAACCATTTGTAACTATACAGATATCTCTATCCTTTAAATCTATAACTTTTTCTTCTCCATCTTCTTTAACGTGAATTCTAGATACTGTAATTCCATCTCCTTCTTTAAAATCAATATCAGTTACTACTGTATTTGTTCTAAAGTCTACTGAGAAAGTATCTAAATGTGCTTTAAGTGGTCTTATTAATGAATCGTATTGATTATAAGGTGACCTTGTTACCCCTTCTAAAGTTTCTATTCTAGAGAACTCTAAAATCATACGCCCCATATATCTTCTAAATTCAAAAAGGCTAGACCATTTTTGGAATGCAAATGTTGTTTGCCACATATACCAAAAATTAGTTTGGAAGAAATGAGGCATATCTTTAAAATAATCTTCTATTGTTAAGCCATCTAATTTCTTTTCATCCATCATCATTAATTTTCCAAGGGCTAATCTTTCTTTATTATTAAATCCCATAGATCTAACGTTTAGTATGTTTCCGTCTTTATCAACTAAACGTGCTTGTGCGTGAGTTGGGTGAAGGTGATCAAAATTTAATATTTCTTCTGTAACGCTCATACCTGGCATATCTAATGAAGGTATGCTTTTAAATAGTTCCCAGAAGTTTTCATAAGTTTCTTCGTTTAGCATTCTTCCGCCTCTGCAAACAAAGCCAGCTTCAGGAACTCCTATTCCGTCATTACTACCTCCTAAAATATCCATCCCTTCTAGTATATGAATATTCTCACCCTTAAAATTACAATCTCTTATTAAATAAGTGGCACCAGCTAAAGAACCAAGTCCACCTCCTACAAAATACGCGTGTCTATCATCATTTCTTATAGTTTCATAACTTTTTACTTTTGATTTTTCTTCCTTTTCTTTAATCTTCTTTCTTGTAAGTGCTACAGCAACTGCACAAGTTCCTACAGCCCCTGCAGCTATTAAAGCTTTTTTCTTCTTATTATTTCCTTTTCCTTTTTTACTATTAAAAACTAATTTCTTTCTATTACATTTTTTCATAGAATTCACTACCTTTCAAACTTAATAGTTTATATAGTTTTATTATAACCATCCTTTTTGAAATATTTGTTAATAAATAAGGGGTAAATATGTAAATTTTAAAGCCTGCAAAAAATATTTGCAGGCTAAAAAGATTATTCTTTATCTTTTGGTTCTTCTAAAGCTTTAACTTCTCCGTCACCATACCATTTACTTTCAGTTGTTGGGTTATTTAAAATACCTGCCATTACTAAAATAGATAGTATTGCATTTATTATTTCTTGATAGTTTTCTGGTAAAACTTTTAATCCAAAGCCTTGTAAAACCATTGGAATTAAAGCTGCTATAGAAACCCATAAACCATAATTTTTAAAACGACTCATATCCATAAGGAGTTCCTCCTAATTTTTTATACTATAATATATGAGTTTGCCTTTAAAATTTCTATAGTTTATTTATTATATATAAAATAAAAAACTATCACACAAAATTAATTATGCGATAGTTTAAATCTTATGCTTCTTTTAAGAAAGCTACATATCCTTTTTTAGTTTCAAATATATCAGCTTTTGAAGTTATTTCCCAAGGAGAGTGCATATTTAATACTGCAACTCCGCAGTCTATAACTTCCATATTGTATTGAGCTAAGATGTATGCGATAGTTCCACCGCCCCCTTGGTCAACTTTACCAAGTTCTGCAGTTTGGTAAGATACATCATGCTTTTCCATATGGTTTCTAAGTTCAGCTATATATTCAGCATTTGCATCATTGCAACCTGATTTTCCTCTAGCACCTGTGTATTTATTAAATACTATACCTTTTCCAAAGTAGGCTGAATTTTTCTTTTCCATAACTGAAGGATAGTTAGGGTCAAATGCAGCACTTACATCTGATGATAACATTTTTGAGTTTGTTAAACATCTTCTAAGTTTTAAATCATTATAACCTTCTTTAAGTTCTATAACTTCTGCTACTATGTTTTCAAAGAATTTTGATTCCATACCAGTAGCACCGATACTTCCAACTTCTTCTTTATCTACTAGAAGGCAACAACAAGTTTTATCTATATTTTCTATTTCAAACATTGCCATTAATGAAGCGTATGAACAAACTCTATCGTCTTGTCCGTAAGCCATAACCATACTTCTATCTAATCCGTAATCTCTAGCACGACCAGCTGGTACTACTTCTATTTCAGCAGATAAGAAATCTTCTTCTTCAAAATCATATTTATCTTTTAATAATTTTAAGATATTTTCTTTAACTGCATCTTTTTCTTTTCCTTTAAGAGGCATACGTCCAATTAAAACATTAAGGTCTTCACCTTCGATTACTTTAGCGCCTTTTTTATCCATTTGATCTGCTGCTAAGTGAATTAAAAGATCTGAAATACCAACTACAGGGTCCTCTTCGTCTTCTCCGATTACTATATCTATCTTAGTTCCATCTTTTTTAACTACGATACCGTGAAGTGCTAAAGGCAGAGTAACCCATTGATACTTTTTAACTCCACCGTAATAATGAGTATCTAAAAATGCTAGTTCTGTATCTTCGTATAGAGGATTTTGTTTTAAATCTAATCTAGGTGAATCTACGTGTGCACCTAATATTTTTAAACCTTTTTCTATATCTTCTTTTCCAATGATAAATAAAGCTAAAGCTTTACCCATATTATTTGCATAAACCTTATCTCCGGCTTGTAATTTTTCACCTTTATTTATCATTTCATTTAAATCTTTATACCCATTTTTTTCAGCTATTTTAATAGCTTCAATTACACACTCTCTTTCAGTTTTGCATTTAGACATAAAATCTTTATATCCATTACAAAAATCAAAAACTTCTTTCATCTCTTTTTCATCATATTTGTTCCAAGCATTATCAGTAAATCTTGCCATATTAATGACCTCCCTTTTAAGTTTTATGTTATTTTAAAATATAGATGAAGCAAAAAGCCTCATCTATATAAATTAAAGTCTACTATCACTAACTTCCTTTATTCTGCTTTCAATAATATCTACTGGTGTTTCATTTGACATTAAAGAATATCTATAGTTTACAGCTGCAGCTTCAACTATAACAGCTATATTTCTACCTGGTCTGATTGGTACAGTTAATTTTCTAACAGGAACTCCTAAAATATCCATACATTCGATATTTGTTCCTAATCTATCGTAGTCCCCATCATTTTTCCAGTGTTCAAAATGCATTACTAATTTAATATTCTTTCTTTGAAGAACTGAACTTAAACCGTATAGAGCAGATACATCTATAATACCTATTCCTCTAACTTCAAGCATACCTATAGTTATTCTAGGAGATGAACCTATTAAATCACCATCTATTTCTCTAATATCAACAGCGTCGTCTGTTACAAGTCTATGTCCTCTTTTTATAAGTTCTAGTGCAACTTCGCTTTTACCGATTCCACTTTCACCTGTAATTAAGATACCTATCCCGTAAACGTCTACTAAAACTCCATGTAATCTAGTTTCAGGTGCTAATTTATCAGACATATAGATAGTCATCTTACTTATGAATTTAGTAGTAACTAAATTACTTCTAAGTACCCAAATATTTTTTTGAGTTGCGTATTTTATAAGTTCTTCGTGAGGTTCTAATCCTCTAGTAATTATTAAACATTTCATATCAAAACTGAAATATTTTTTTAATCTCTTTTCTCTAAGTTCCTTTTGCATATCATCTAGGAAGCTCCACTCAGCTTTACCTATTACTTGAAGTCTTTCTGGTGCAAAATAGTTATAAAACCCTGATAACTGTAATCCTGGTCTATTAATATCACTTACATTTATCACTTCTTCGTCTTTTCCAGAAACTAATACTTCAAGTTCGAAATCTTTTATAAGCTTTTTGACACTTACCGCCATACCAATCACCCTTTATATATTAATCTTTTTTTATTTCAACTTGTTCTAATTGAGCTCTTAAATTTTTCTTTACGTTATCTAAATATCTTCTTCTTAATCCATCTCTAAATTTAATTTCTTCTTCTGTTAATTCTCTTTGTTTTTTTAAGGCAGAAAACTCGTTTATCTTTTCTGTTACTTCTTCTATTGTCATATTTTTTATATTATTAACATCTAAATTATTCATCACTTTAATCTCCTTAACTTTAGTTATATAATATATTTTACCTTTATTTCTTTAAGTTATCAACTAATAGAGTGATAGAGTGATTCAAAGTTAATTTATTATTTATTTTTTATATTTTTTGACAACCTAAACATTTATCTTTTCCTTTTCGACAGAAAATTTTTGTTATTATGTTTTTTATAGTTTTTTATGATATATATTTGTCATATCTTGGAAAACGATATTAATTTACAATAAGCTATATTATGTTATAAAATGACTATACAAGGTGAGAGAAATGTAGAATGTGAGGTGCGTTTGATGACAATTAAGAAATTAAAAAGAAAAATCAGTTTTCGTAAAAAACTACTAAACCTTTTAACAAGATGCTTATCCCCAACAAATAAGTTTGTTGTATATGTTTCACAAGATTTAGACAAATTTATTTCAATGCATCAAAAATTTATCTATAATAGACACAGCAGAAGAAAAGGACTAGTTACAGCTGCTAGAAGAATCGCAGCTTAATCTTTAGTTTATATAAAAAATCTAGGTGTAGCAAACTATCCCACTAGTAACTGCTACACCTTTTTTAACTTTAGAACATAAATTATATCTAAAAATAACAAACCCCTCTTAATAAATTAAGAGGGGTTAAAGTCATTTAAGATCCCAACATGCCGTTAGCTTATATATTCAAAACCTGCTCCTCGCAGGTGGGTCAAACTCATAATATACTTCTGCCTTCCCTTGTCAAAACTGAAGCTAAGCTTAGGGCCTGACATGAATATTACTTTTGCTAGTCCCGAATATACTATGTAGGTTGAATATGATAAGCCTTGCGCACATCTCAGGATTTCTATGCCTTTATTATAACACTTCTCTATTAGAATGCAAGGACATTTTTAAAACTAAAGGTAATCGTTTAAAAGTTCTCCTAAATCTCCTATATATTCTTCTTTAGCACAAGCTAACACAAATCTAATATATTTGTTTTCGTTAGAGTCTATTGAAGATTCTTCTATTTTCCATTCTAATTCAAACTCCTCCATAGCTTCTTCAACTATAGCTTCGCTGTTATCTTTAGCTATATCTAGAAGGTAGGGAATATACCACTCTCTTTTCCACTCAATCGAATCTTCTTCTGCATCACTTTCTTCGTTTGCATAAGCTCTTGCAGCTTTTAATTCATCAATATCAAAATCATAAAAGAATTCTATCACAGAGTGATCGCTCTCAGATAATATTTCTGATACTTCTGTAAGTCCGTTTTCTTCAAGCATTATAACTATTCCTGATATATTCATTATTAACCATCCCCTCTTTTTATTATTAGTAAATTAAATTTTTATATTCTTTTTTTACAGCTAAAAATTCTTTATCGTCTTCAACTATATTATACTCTTCTAAATCATTAACTTTGTCTATTCTAAATATTAAAATTTCTTCTGTATTTCCTTCTACAGGAGATAATAGTAAGTATTCTTTATCCTTTTCTTCTAAGTAAACTTTAGCTATAGCCTCAAAGTCTATTTTATTTCCTTCTTCATCTCTAAAAGACATTATTTCTTTTTCTTCCATTTTAAATTCTCCTTTTTTTAAATATATCTAATAAAACAAGAGCCGATTCCTTATGTTCGCCTATTTTACTTTTTAGTTCCTCCTCACTTCCTAGGGGAACT
>NZ_JAMDLQ010000027.1:0-20062 GCF_024705715.1 Clostridium sp. LY3-2 | reverse complement strand
TTAAGGGTAATGCAGAAGATGTCAAGTCTAGGTAAGGTTCTTCGCGTTGCTTCGAATTAAACCACATGCTCCGCTACTTGTGCGGGCCCCCGTCAATTCCTTTGAGTTTTAATCTTGCGACCGTACTCCCCAGGCGGGATACTTAATGCGTTAGCGGCGGCACGGAAGGAGTTGACACCTCCCACACCTAGTATCCATCGTTTACGGCGTGGACTACCAGGGTATCTAATCCTGTTTGCTCCCCACGCTTTCGAGCCTCAGCGTCAGTTACAGTCCAGAGAGTCGCCTTCGCCACTGGTGTTCTTCCTAATCTCTACGCATTTCACCGCTACACTAGGAATTCCACTCTCCCCTCCTGCACTCTAGATCTCCAGTTTGGAATGCAGCACTCAGGTTGAGCCCGAGTATTTCACATCCCACTTAAAAATCCGCCTACGCTCCCTTTACGCCCAGTAAATCCGGACAACGCTTGCCACCTACGTATTACCGCGGCTGCTGGCACGTAGTTAGCCGTGGCTTCCTCCTTGGGTACCGTCATTATCGTCCCCAAAGACAGAGTTTTACAATCCGAAGACCGTCATCACTCACGCGGCGTTGCTGCATCAGGGTTTCCCCCATTGTGCAATATTCCCCACTGCTGCCTCCCGTAGGAGTCTGGGCCGTGTCTCAGTCCCAATGTGGCCGATCACCCTCTCAGGTCGGCTACGCATCGTCGCCTTGGTAAGCCATTACCTTACCAACTAGCTAATGCGCCGCGGGTCCATCTTGTAGCAGATTGCTCTTTTGATTGTTGTACCATGCGATACTACAATATTATGCGGTATTAATCTTCCTTTCGGAAGGCTATCCCCCTCTACAAGGCAGGTTACCCACGTGTTACTCACCCGTCCGCCGCTAATCCGTTTCCCGAAGGAAACTTCATCGCTCGACTTGCATGTGTTAGGCACGCCGCCAGCGTTCGTCCTGAGCCAGGATCAAACTCTCAATAAAAAGTTTAATCTGTACTCTTAAAACTTAAATTCGTAAAAAGAATTGCTGGTTTTGTATTATATAAATCTGTTCAATTTTCAAAGATCTTGTGTCGCTCTCGCGACTGCTTTTTTATATTAACACTTAAGTTTCTTTTTGTCAACAACTTTTTTTGAAAAACTTTTTTGTTTTAAAAAAGATGTTTTTGAAACTTTTTTGTGTTTCGTGTCCGTTTCCTTAGGACGGATATTATAGTAACACGATTATAACTTATGTCTATCTCTATATTTTTTATTTCAATCTAATTATTCTTTTTATGCTCTTATTTTCTCTTAATTGCTATAAATTTCTTATAATGATACACGTGGCTATGTTAACGCCATTTTTTATCTCATTATATTAAATTTGCAGGCTTTTCTTCATTTAACTTATATTTTTCCGTTTATTTTCGATATAATACTTATAAGATTATTTAAATTTTGTCAGGAGGCAATTTAATGAAAAAACTTTTACTAACTGCACTTCTTTTAGTTCCTCTTACCTTTATAGGTTGTGGTAATGACGATGCTAAAGGAGTTAGCCTAAACGAAAACAACACAAACACCGAAAGCACTACAATAACACCAAAGACTATACCTGTTCATTTTTCCGTGAGCGATAAAACATATTATCCTTCTAATTTTGTTGTCTCTAAATCTTCAACCTATTTTCCGAATCCAGACAACAACGGAAAAATAACTTACATAGATAATAAGAAGATAAAAAAAGATATTTCATCAGACCTTAATAACTTTTATGAAAATTATGCTTCTTCTTTAGCTTTTAATAATGATATTCTTTATTTTTCTGATTGGAAAAATAATGATCCTTTAAAACAAATCAATTTAATTAATGAAGAGGTAACTCAATTAAATAGTATGCCATCTAAAGATTTAGTTTTTGCAGATGACAGTATATTCTTTATTAATAGTAAAACTAAAGAACTATTTAGATATGATACTAAATCTAAAAAGACTATAAGACTTACTTCTGATAAGGTTGGTAGATTTATAGTAAATGGTAAAAACGTACTCTACCAAAACCTAAATGATGGTCTTAAGCTATATGCTATAGGAGAAGATGGAACAAATAGAATCAAATTATCAGACTATCCAGTTCAAAGCTTCATTCCATATGATAAGAATATATTATTTATAAATCCATCTGATAATAATTCAGTCTATTTATTAGATGTTGCTACTTCTAAGGCAAAGAGAGTAGCTAAGATAAATGGTGAAGACTTAAAGATGTATAAAAAAGATATAATATTCTTAAATAAAGATGCTAATGATACTGTTTGTTCTATAAAGTTAGATATTAAAAATGATAAATATAAAGTATCTACTGTTATCTCTGAATCAGTTAATGAATTCTATCCAACAGAAGAAGGAATTTTTTACTTGCCAAGTATAAACGTTAATAGATTTCAATACAAAAAATAAAGAGATAAGCTTAATCGCTTATCTCTTTATTTTTATATTATAGATTATTTATTATCTCTTTAAATTTATTTCCTCTTATCATAAAGTTTTTGAACATATCAAAAGATGCACAAGCTGGTGCTAAAGTAACTATATCGCCAGGCTTAGCTATTCTCTTAGCTATATTAACTGCATCTTCAAGTGAAGTTGCCTCTTCTATAGTTATATCTATACCCTCTTCTTCTTTAAGCTTTTTAAAAGCATCTTTAATTAATTCTTTCGTATCTCCCATAACTATAAGTTCTTTTATAAACTCATGCCCTTCTTTTGCAAGAGGTGCAAATGGTATATGTTTATCATACCCACCAGCTATAAGTATTACTTTTCTTTCAAAAGCTCTTAAACCTGCAAGTGTTCTAGTTGGGCTTGAAGCTATAGAGTCGTTATAGTATTTAACTCCATCTATCTCTCTTACAAACTCACATCTATGTTCAACACCTGTAAATGTCTCACAAACCCTTTTCATTGATTTTATAGATACGTCGTCTTTAACTGCTGCAAAGGCTGCTAGATAGTTTTCTACGTTATGCATACCTTTTATAACTATATCTTCTTTTTTGCATACTTCTTTTCCATCTAAGTAAAGAACTCCATCTTTATAATAAGCACCATCTTTTATTTCTCTATTTGAACTAAATTCTCTTATCTCACCTTTAAATTCATTTCTGAATCCATACGTTATTTCATTTTCTCTATTAATAACTAAAATTCCGCTTTCATCAGCGTATTTAAATACATTTTTCTTAGCGTCTATATATTCTTGCATATCTTTATGCATATCTAAATGGTTTGGTGCTAGGTTTGTGCAAACTGCAACTTCCATAGGTAAATCCATAGTCATAAGTTGGAAACTTGATAATTCAAGTACTACCATATCTTTTTCTTCTATTTCTTCTATTCTAGAAAATAGAGGTGTTCCTATGTTACCACCAACCCAAGTTTTATATCCTTCTTCTATTAATAACTTAGAGATTATAGTAGTAGTCGTTGTTTTACCGTCACTACCTGTAACTCCAAATATTTTTCCTTTGCAATATCTAACGAACTCTTCCATCTCTGATGTTATATAAGCACCTTCTTTTGAAACTCTAACTAAAGCTTCGCTATCTATTCTCATAGATGGTGTTTTAAATACAACATCAAAGCCTGTTAAATTATCTAAGTAGTTTTCACCTAATGATAACTTAACTCCTTTGTTTTTGAAATCTATCGCTACATCTCCTAAATCCTCTTCATTTTTCATATCGAAAGCTGTAACTTTTGCACCAAGTTCTAATAAGAAATTAATTAATGGAATATTACTTACTCCAATACCTACAACCCCTACTTTTTTGTCTTTTATAAATTTCTTGAACTCATTAAAATCCTTTTTCATACTTCTCCTCCAATTATAGTGCCTTCAGCTTAACTTTTTTGACCACCTTAAATTTTGTCCCATTTCCTAATAATTATAACACCCACATTTAAGTTTTTCACCATAATATAAGCATATCTATCAATATAAAAACATTTTTATTTTTTTATATGCGAAAAGCCTACCTTAGGTTAATAAGGCAGGCTATTTTTTAAAATTCTAAGCTTTTTTGGATGTAAGCTTCTAAATCTTCTATTTTAATTCTTTCTTGTTCCATAGAATCTCTATCTCTTACAGTTACTGCTCCATCTTCCACAGTTTCAAAATCAATTGTTATACAGAATGGTGTTCCTATTTCGTCTTGTCTTCTGTATCTCTTTCCTATGCTTCCAGCTTCATCGTATTCAACGTTGAATTTTTTAGCTAATAAAGAATATACTTCTTCAGCTTTTTCTGAAAGTTTTTTAGATAATGGTAGTATTGCAGCTTTGTAAGGTGCAAGCGCTGGGTGTAGTCTCATAACTACTCTTGAATCTTGTTTAGTTTCTGTAGATAAATCTTCTTCTTCGTATGCATTTACTAAGAATGCAAGTGCAACCCTATCAGCTCCAAGTGATGGTTCTATTACGTATGGAACGTATTTTTCATTAGTTTGAGGGTCTAGATAACTCATATCTTGACCTGAATGCTCTTGGTGTTTCTTTAAGTCGTAGTCAGTTCTATCTGCTATTCCCCAAAGTTCTCCCCATCCGAATGGGAATAAGAATTCTATATCTGATGTAGCATTTGAGTAGAATGATAATTCTTCTTCTCCGTGGTCTCTCATTCTTAATGATTTTGCATCCATTCCTAAGTTTAATAGGAAGTTCCAACAATAATCTCTCCAGTATCCAAACCATTCTAAGTCAGTTCCTGGTTTGCAGAAGAATTCAAGTTCCATTTGCTCAAACTCTCTAGTTCTAAATGTAAAGTTTCCTGGTGTTATTTCGTTTCTGAATGATTTACCTATTTGACCTATTCCAAATGGTACTTTCTTTCTTGAACTTCTTTGAACTTGTTTGAAGTTTACGAAAATACCTTGTGCTGTTTCTGGTCTTAAGTATATTTCATTTTTAGCATCTTCTGTTACACCTTGGAATGTTTTAAACATAAGGTTAAATTGTCTTATATCTGTGTAATTCATTTTTCCACAGTTTGGACAAACTATATTATTTTCTTCTATATAAGTTTTTAACTCTTCATTTGACATACCATCAGCTGAAGCAACTTCTACTCCTGATTCTGTCATATGATCTTCAACTAATTTATCTGCTCTGTATCTAGTTTTACATTCTTTACAGTCCATTAAAGGATCTGAGAATCCTCCTAAGTGACCTGAAGCTTCCCAAACACTTTTGTTCATTAATATAGCGCAGTCAACTCCTACGTTATAAGGACTTTCTTGGATGAACTTTTGCCACCAAGCCTTTTTAACGTTGTTCTTAAACTCTACTCCTAATTGACCGTAATCCCATGAGTTTGCAAGTCCACCGTATATGTCTGAGCCAGGGAATATAAATCCTCTGTTTTTACATAACGCTACGATTTTTTCCATAGTCTTTTCTACTGCCATAATTTATCCCTCCAAATTAATTTTTTGTAATAAAAAAAGCCTTAAAGCACAATAAAGGGACGAAATTTATTTTCCGCGGTTCCACCCTTCTTGGCTAAAGCCCAACTTTCTAAGTAACTGTACTCCAAAGCTCCCTTCAATCCAAATTTCTAATGATTTTCACCTTCCATCATCTCTCTAAAAGAAATATTTTGAATTTACTCTTCTTTTTCGACGTACATATTTAAATTATATTATTAATTTTACCAAATGGTTTCTATATGTCAAGAATTTATCTATAAATATGTATTATAATTTATTTGTATACTATTTTTAAAGAAGGGATGGAATTATATGAAATACATTTTAAGTGAAAATCTTGTAGCCATTTCAAATGACTATAAAGTAAAAGATACAGAAGGTAATTTAAGATATGAAATTGACGGCAAAATCCGCGCCTCTTCAGAAAAATTATATTTTAAGGATCATAACGGAAATAAATTATTTAAATTAAAAAAGAAACTCTTAAGCTTTACTGATTCTTTTATTATTGAGAAAAATGGAGAAGATTATGCAGAAGTTCATAAAAAGCTCCTTACTCCTTTAAAAGAAAATTTTATTTTAGATACACCTTACGGTGAAATTGAAATAAAGGGAGATTTTATAGATCATGAATTCGAGTTTTTTGATGAAGATGATGAGAAAATAGCTACAGTTTCTAAAAAGCTTATTTCAGAAACTGATAAATACGTAGTAGAAGTATTTGAGTTTGATGATCATGCACTTATTTTAGCAGCTTCTATAATTATAGATTTAGTAGAACATGATGAAGGTGAAGAATAAATAAAAAAAGCAGTGATAAATTCACTGCTTTCTTTGGCTCCGCGAAGAGGACTCGAACCTCCAACCTATCGGTTAACAGCCGAGTGCTCCACCATTGAGCTATCGCGGATTATTAAAATTTGTGTTATTAACACAACCGACTTTGTAATGAATGATTTTAAAATAAAATTGGCTCCGCGAAGAGGACTTGAACCTCCAACCTATCGGTTAACAGCCGAGTGCTCCACCATTGAGCTATCGCGGAACATTCATTACATTGAATATTATATCAGTTTTCATTTAAAATGCAAGTATTTTTTTTAAATACTTTAAATTAACATAAGTTTTTATTTAAACTAGCTAAATCTTATACCGTATCTTTAATCTAAATCTTTACCTAAAATGTTTTTTATATAAACCTTATATTTTTTAGGCGAAAAAAAAACAGTGATTAAATCACTGTTTCTTTGGCTCCGCGAAGAGGACTCGAACCTCCAACCTATCGGTTAACAGCCGAGTGCTCCACCATTGAGCTATCGCGGATTATTATTAAGTGCAGTATCTTTACTAACACAAAGCGACATATGATAAACTTCCTTTTAAAATAAAATTGGCTCCGCGAAGAGGACTTGAACCTCCAACCTATCGGTTAACAGCCGAGTGCTCCACCATTGAGCTATCGCGGAACGTTTATCACATTGATTATTATATCAAGTTTTGTAGAATTTGCAAGTGTTTTTTGAAATTTTGGTATTTATTTTTAGTTTTTATTCTAATTTTTACCATTAATAGTATTATATAATAATGAACTATTAGGAGGTTCTGTTATGCCATTTAATAAAATTTTAAAAAGAAACTTATTTATCGTTTTATTTCCTATCCTCTTTGGAATCTTACTTATATTTTTTAGTGAATCTTATTTAGATTCTAACTATATAGCATATGTACTGCTCTTACCTTTTGTAGCAGTAGGCGGTTCACTTTTAGAATATTTTATAACTTCCTTCAAAAATAAAAAATAGACATTATGATAGGCTATCCTATCATAATGTCTATTTATATATAAACTATTTGTTTATTGGTTTCATAGTTGGGAATAAGATAACGTCTCTAATTGATGATGAATCAGTTAAGAACATTATTAATCTATCTATTCCTATTCCAAGACCACCTGTTGGAGGCATTCCTGTTTCTAGAGCGCTCATGAATTCTTCATCTAGCATGTAAGCTTCATCGTCTCCGTATTCTCTTTCTTGTTCTTGTTGTGCAAATCTTTCTCTTTGAACGATTGGGTCGTTAAGCTCTGAGTAAGCGTTACATAACTCTCTTCCGTATACGAATCCTTCAAATCTTTCAGTAAACATTTCGTTTCCTCTTTTCTTTTTAGTAAGAGGTGAAATTTCTACTGGGTAGTCTATTAAGAAAGTAGGTTGGATTAATTTTGACTCACCATACTCTTCAAATAGCATGTTAAGAACTTCCCCTTTAGTTACCTTATCTAAAGGTTTAGGGAATTCTAATCCTCTTTCTTTAGCTATAGCTTGTGCCTCTTTGTCGTCTTTAATTTCATTAAAGTCAACTCCAGCATACTCTTTAACTGCATCTACCATAGTTACTCTTCTCCAAGGTGGAGTAAAGTCTATTTCAGTTCCTTCGTAAGTGATTTTAGTAGTTCCGTTAACTTTTTCGCAAACGTAAGCTACCATGTTTTCTGTTATTTCCATCATATCGTTGTAATCTGCATATGCTTCATATAACTCTATTGCTGTAAACTCTGGGTTATGTCTAACTGATACTCCTTCATTTCTGAAGTTTTTACCCATTTCGTATACTTTATCAAATCCAGCTACTATTAATCTTTTTAAGTATAACTCTGGTGCAATTCTTAGATACATATCTATATCAAAAGTATTGTGATGAGTTATAAATGGTCTAGCAGCAGCTCCACCAGCAATAGTTGCAAGTGTTGGAGTATCTACTTCTAAGAATCCTCTATCATCTAAGTACTCTCTTATAGCTCTAACTATTTTAGATCTCTTAATGAAAGTTTCTTTAACTTCTGGATTAGTGATTATATCTACTTCTCTTTGTCTGTATCTTAAGTCTGGATCCTTTAATCCGTGGAATTTCTCTGGTAGTGGCTTTAATGATTTACAGATTAGTTCTACATCTGAAACCTTAACAGAAATTTCTCCAACCTTAGTTTTGAAAACTTCTCCTGTAACTGCAACCCAGTCTCCTAAATCATATGCTTTGTATGCCTTAAGAGCCTCTTCTCCAACTACATCGATCTTTATGAATAATTGGATTCTACCTGCAATGTCTTGTATGTCAGAGAAAACTACTTTCCCTTGACCTCTCTTAGACATTATTCTACCTGCTAATTTAACAGTCTTTCCTTCTAACTCCTCAAAGTTATCTTTGACTTCTTGTGATACATGAGTTGTTTCTACCTTGTATACGTCAAATGGGTCTTTTCCAGCTGCTTGTAATTCAGCTAATTTTTCTCTTCTTAGAGCTTCTTGTTCACTATACTGAGCTTCTAACTCTTGTACATTCATTTCCTCAGTTGACATTGATATCCCTCCGTTTTATCTTCTAATTCCTAGGATTTCGAATTTATTAACTCCTCCTGGAACATTTATTTCTACTATATCTCCAACTTTTTTACCTATTAAACCTTCTCCTACTGGTGATTCGTTAGATATTTTAAATTCCATTGGATCTGCTTCTGCTGAACCTACTATTGTATATTCAACTTCTTCATCAAATTCATAATCTTTAACTTTTACTATTGAACCTACTGCTACTATATCTGAAGGTATTTCTGATTCATCAACAACCTCAGCATTTTTTAGCATGTTCTCGATTTGCATGATTCTTCCTTCTACGAATGCTTGCTCGTTTTTAGCTTCATCGTATTCAGAGTTCTCACTTAAATCTCCATATCCTAAAGCTACCTTAATTCTCTCAGTTACTTCTTTTCTCTTAACTGTCTTTAAGTGCTCTAATTCGTTTTCAAGTTTATTAAGACCTTCTACAGTCATAACAAAAGTTTTCTTTTCACTCATACTTAACTCCCCTTTACCAAAAACTAATTTGGGTAATATATTTTTTATTATCTTACTTGACATAAAATATACTAATCACAATTGAATTTCATTTAAAATATTATAAATCAGTGCCTATAATATGTCAACAAAACTGACTATTCTAAGGAATTAATCGGTATTCCAATTTCATCCTTATATATATAGATTTTAATAGATACAACTTGGAAGAACATTTATAAAATGTTCTTCCAAGTTTAAAATTCTATTCAAAAGTATACTTATTATTCAGAAATTTTATTCATATTTTCTAATTCTTTTTTGTAATTATTTAAAAGTTCTATAACTTCTTCACTAGTATTTAAAGTATTTAGCTTGTTTCTTATATCAGTACATTTAGGTAGTCCCTTAACGTACCAAGCTGCGTGCTTTCTCATTTCTCTAGTGGCTTTGTGTACTCCATCGTATTTTACTGCTAGTTCGTAATGTCTTATACACATATTAATCTTTTCTTCTGGAGTTATATCTAAAGGTTCTTCTCCCTTTAAGGCTCTTTCTATTTCTTTGAAAAGCCAAGGATTTCCCATACTTCCTCTTGCGACCATTATAGCATCACAACCTGTATATTCTTTCATTCTTTTAGCATCTTCTCCTGAAAAAACATCCCCGTTTCCTATAACAGGGATTTTAACGTGTTTTTTTATCTCTTTTATTATATCCCAATCTGCAGTTCCTGAATACATCTGAGATCTAGTTCTTCCATGTATAGCTATTGCATCTGCTCCTGCTTTTTCAAGTTCAATTGCAAATTCTACAGCATTTATGTTTTCATCATCAAAGCCTTTTCTAAATTTAGCTGTAACTGGCTTTGTAGATAATTCTTTTATCTTTCTGATTATTTCAGCTGCAAGTTTTGGATCTTTCATAAGAGCTGATCCATCTCCATTTTTAACTATTTTAGGTGCAGGACACCCCATATTGACATCTATTATACATATGTCATCTCTATGGTTAAAATGCTCTCTTACAACCTCTGCCATAATCTCTGGTTCGTGTCCAAATATTTGAACAGCTACAGGTCTTTCTTCGTCTGCAATTCTAAGAAGAGTTTTTGTGTTTTCGCTACCGTAATATAGCGCTTTAGCACTAACCATTTCTGTATAGACTAATCCGCATCCTTGTTCTTTACAAAGACCTCTAAATGAGATATCAGTCACTCCAGCCATAGGTGCTAAAAATGCATTGTTTTTAAATTCTAAGTTTCCTATTTTCATAAGGCCTACTCCTTATTCTTATTGTATATTATTCTTAACCCCTCTAATGTTAAATCACTGTCTATTACATCTATCACATCAGTTTCTGTAGCAATAAGCTTTGCAAGGCCTCCAGTTCCTATAACTATAGGTTCCTCACTTATTTTAGGACGCATTTCCTCTTTTATCTTATTTACTATATACTCAACTTGCCCAATGTAACCATATAAAATACCAGCTTGCATGCTTTTTGTAGTATTTTTACATATTATTTCTTTTGGGAATTCTAATTCTATTCTAGGTAGTTTTGCGGCTCTTTCAAATAAAGCATCTGCTGATATCTTTATTCCAGGAACTATGCAACCTCCTAAATAATCCCCTTTTTCAGTTATAGAACAGAAAGTTGTTGCTGTACCAAAATCTATTACGATGTTTGGCTTTCTATACTTTTCAAAAGTTGCAACTGCATTAACTATTCTATCTGCACCTACTTCTTTAGGATTATCGTATTTTATATTAATACCAGTTTTGATTCCTGGCCCAACTACTATCGGTTCTTTTTCAAAACATTTTCTTATCATATTTTCAAGAGAATGCATTATATTTGGAACTACTGATGATATTATTATCCCTTGTACTTCTTTTGGATTTAAATCACTTTGAGCAAAAAGTTGAGTAACTATCGCTCCATACTCATCAGAAGTCTTATTAACATCAGTTGAAATTCTCCAGCTTGCTATGTACTCCTCGTCTCTACATACACCTAAAACTATATTCGTGTTTCCTACATCTACTAGTAAAACCACTATAGCACACCACCTTAATATAATTAAAAGCAGCTTCAATTAAGCTGCTTTTATCAAATAAAATAACTTATTTTTGACAATATAATTTTATCAATTTGACTGTATTTGTCAATACTTTAACATATATTAGAATAGTCCTATTATTTCACCATTTTCCAATATATCCATCTTATTTGCTGCTGGTGTTTTTGGAAGCCCTGGCATAGTCATAACATTACCTGTTAAAACTACGATAAATCCAGCCCCATTTGAAATTTTAACTTCTTTAACTGTTATTCTAAACCCTTCTGGTTTTCCAAGTAAACTTGGATTATCTGAAAGAGAATATTGAGTTTTTGCCATACATATAGGTAATTTATCTAAATTAAATTTTTCTAAAGCTTTAATTTCTCTAGAAGCTGAAGGTGTAAAATCAACTCCTGATGCACCGTATATTTCTTTTGATATAGTTTCTATTTTTTCTTTTATGCTATCTTTTTCATCATATAAAACTTTAAAATCTGACTTTTCATTTTCTAAAACTTCTAATACTTCTTTAGAAAGTTCAATTCCACCTTCTCCGCCTTTTGAGAATACATCTGAAAGTGCAACTTTAACTCCAATGTTTTTGCAGAATTCTCTTATAAATTCAATTTCTTCATCGCTATCTGATTGGAATTTATTTATAGCAACTACTACAGGAACGTTGAATTTTTTAATATTTTCTATTTGTTTTTCTAAGTTTGATATTCCTTTTTCTAAAGCTTTTACATTTGGTGTGTTTAAATCTTCCTTTTTAACACCTCCGTGATGCTTTAATGCTCTTATAGTTGCTACAATTACAACGCACTCTGGATTTAAATCACCGTATCTGCATTTTATATCTAAGAATTTTTCTGCTCCTAAATCAGCTCCAAATCCCGCTTCTGTAATTACTATATCACTTAACTTTAATGCAAGTTTAGTTGCAATAATTGAGTTACATCCGTGTGCTATATTTGCAAATGGTCCTCCGTGAATAATAGCTGGAGTGTTTTCTAAAGTTTGCACAAGGTTTGGCTTTATTGCATCTTTCATAAGCATAGCCATAGCACCTTGAACTTCTAATTGTTTAGCGTAGACTGGGTCTCCATCTAAGTTATAAGCAACTACTATGTTTCCCATTCTTTCTTTTAAATCATTTAAATCTGTAGCTAAACAAAGTATAGCCATTATCTCTGAAGCTACAGTTATCATAAATCCGTCTTCTCTTAAGAATCCGTTTATTTTTCCACCCATTCCAACTACAACATTTCTTAAAGCTCTATCATTCATATCTACAACTCTTTTAAATGTTATTTGTCTTGAATCTATTCTTAATTCGTTACCTTGGTGTATGTGATTATCTATAACTGCCGCTAAAAGGTTGTTTGCTGACGTTATAGCATGCATATCACCTGTAAAGTGAAGGTTTATATCCTCCATAGGCACTACCTGAGCATATCCGCCTCCAGCAGCTCCTCCTTTTATACCAAACACAGGTCCAAGTGAAGGTTCTCTTAGCGCTATAGTTGCATTTTTCCCCATTTTACATAACGCTTCACCAAGACCAACAGTTACAGTTGATTTACCTTCTCCAGCCGGAGTTGGGTTTATTGCTGTAACTAAGACTAACTTTCCATCTTTTTCATCCTTCTTCTTATCTAAAACATCTAATGATATTTTGCACTTATACTTACCGTATTGTTCTATATCATCTTCTGATAAATTTAATTTTTTTGCTATATTAACTATAGGCTCCATTTTTGCTTCTTGTGCTATTTGAATATCACTTTTCATATTTTTAATACCCCATTTCATTTTGCTTATTTTCCGTCATTTTTAAATTTAGTATATCACTTAAAATAGATTTAGAAAATACTCAATCGAATGTTTTTTTGTATTTATATTTAATCATTCGTTATAATACTTTTATGAATAGTTCTTTAGTGATTAATATTCGTGCATAATAAAAAAGCTATACCTCAAAAGGTATAGCTTTTTTATATTTTAAGCTTCGCTACAAATTTTTTCAAACTCGTCGCCATCAATTTTTTCTTTTTCTAATAGAACTCCAGCTACTGAATGAAGCTTATTGATATTTTCTCTTAAAATCTTTTCAGTTCTTTCGTAAGCTTCATCAATAAATCTCTTAACTTCTTTATCGATTTCTGCTCCGATTTCTTCTGAGAAGTTTCTTCCTCTTCCAATATCTCTACCTAAGAATACTTCACCATTATCTGAACTGTATGAAATAGTTCCAAGTTTTTCACTCATACCGTATTCCATAACCATAGCTCTTGCTATAGCACTAGTTCTATCTATGTCATTTTTAGCTCCAGTACTTATATCTCCAAGGATTATAGCTTCTGCAACCCTACCTCCAAGAAGTCCTACCATATCATCTTTTAATCTAAGTTTAGAAGTGTATGATCTATCTTCTGTAGGTAAATGCATAGTGTATCCACCAGCTCTTCCTCTAGGGATTATACTTATTTCGTGAACTGGATCAGAGTGTTCTAACGCTCTCATTACAACAGCGTGACCAGCTTCATGATAAGCTGTAAGCTTTCTTTCTTTTTCAATAACAACTCTGCTTTTCTTTTCAGGACCAGCTATAACTCTAGTAATAGCTTCTTCCATGTCTTGCATAGTTATTTCTTTTTCGCCTCTTCTAACTGCTAAAAGTGCAGCTTCGTTAGCTAAGTTCTCAAGGTCTGCACCTGCAAATCCTGGAGTTCTTTTTGCTAAAACTTCTAAATCAACGTCTTCTGCTAAAGGTTTGTTTCTAGTATGAACTTTTAATACTTATTCTCTACCTTTAACATCTGGTGCTCCAACTAAGATTTGTCTATCAAATCTTCCTGGTCTAAGTAGTGCTGGGTCTAAGATATCAGCTCTGTTAGTTGCAGCGATCATAATGATTCCTTCATTAACACCAAAACCATCCATCTCAACTAGAAGTTGGTTTAGAGTTTGCTCTCTTTCATCGTGTCCTCCACCAACACCTGCTCCTCTTTGTCTACCTACAGCATCTATCTCATCGATAAATACAATACAAGGTGAGTTCTTTTTAGCGTCTGCAAATAAGTCTCTAACCCTTGATGCACCTACACCTACAAACATCTCAACGAAATCTGAACCTGAAATACTGAAAAATGGTACTCCAGCTTCTCCTGAGATAGCTTTTGCAAGAAGAGTTTTACCAGTTCCAGGAGGTCCTACTAAAAGAACTCCTTTTGGGATTCTAGCACCCATGCTAGTATATTTTTTCGGATCTTTTAAGAAATCTACAATTTCTTCTAATTCTTGCTTCTCTTCGTCTGCACCTGCAACATCTTTAAAAGTAACTGTTTGTGATTCTGGAGTTGCGATTTTTGCACGGTTTTTACCGAAATTCATAACTCCTCTTCCACCGCCAGATCCTCCTTGTGACTGTTGAGTCATAACAAAAAGAAGAACTAAAAATAATACTACCGTTAGGATTGTTGGCACTAGTGATAACCAAGCCCCACTGTTTGAAAGTGGTTCAAATTCAACCTTAACTGCTTCTTTAGGCGTCTTAGTCATTAGATCTGATAAAAGAGTTTGTGGAACTATAGTCGTAAACTTTTTATCACCCTTCATAACACCATCTACTGTCATAGAATCTTCGTGAACATATATACTTGTTATCTGATCTGTATTCCATTTGTTTTGGAATGAACTATATGAAATCGTCTCTGATTTATTTCCAGACTCCCACAGGGCAACTGAAGCAAAGACTATTACAACCAAAATTACAATGTACATAGCGGCACTTGAATGTTTTTTCTTCATAAAGGTCCCCCTCTCTTTTTTTAAATATTATTAAAAAATTTTATCATAGTAATTTACATATGACAATTATATTATTTTTCGTAAACTTCTTCTTTTAATATACCTATATAAGGTAAGTTTCTATACTTTTCTGCATAGTCTATTCCATATCCTATTATGAATTCATTTGGAACTTCAAAACCTATGTATTTAACATCTAAATCTGCTGTTCTTCTTTCAGGTTTGTTTAATAATGAAACTATTTCTATGCTACTAGCTTTTCTAGCTTTTAAGTAGTCTAATAGGTAGTTTAGTGTTATTCCACTATCAACTATATCCTCTACTATTAATACATGTTTATTTTCGATGCTGTGGTCTAAATCTTTTAGTATTCTAACCACCCCTGAAGTTTCAGTTGAATTCCCATAGCTTGAAACAGCCATAAAATCTAATTCACATGGAATTGATATATTTTTAATTAGGTCTGATGTAAATACTACTGAACCTTTTAATACACCAACAACAACTAAATCTTTTCCTCTGTAATCCTCACTTATCTTTTCACCAAGTTCTTTTACCCTTTCTGCTAATTGTTTTTCATCAAATAATACTTCTTTGATATCATTTTTCATAGTCTTATCCCCTTTTCTCACAAATTACTTTTAGAATTGTTTTTGTGTCTTTAGTTACTTTAAATATATCTGATAATTTCACGTCTACTACCCACGCTATATTATCGTCAAATTGAAGTATTGGAGTAATCTCTCTTTGATTTTTCGGTACCTTCATATTAATAAAGATATCTTTAAGCTTTTTACTTCCCTTCATACCAAAGGGAACTATTTTATCTCCATTCTTTCTAGCCCTTAAAATAACACACTTATTTAGTTTATCATAATCAAAATACTTAATTAAGTCATTATTGTTAAATTTTAATTTTTTTGCATCTTTTAACACTTGGAATTTAAAATTATACCCTAAATATTCTAATTCCTCTTTATCAATATCATTTTTTTCTATAATTATTTCAGTTTCTTCTTTTTTAAAAGACTTATCTAAAGCTTCTTTTTTCTTTATTTCTATATCTCCGTAAATATTTTCTGCAATAATCCCGTTAGGAAGGTCTATTCTTTTATTAGTCCCTATATTATTTAATGATATTACATCATTTATATGCTTAAGTTCAAAATCATATATACTTTTTGAAACATTTGTTAATGATTTTCTTATTACTCTAGTAATTATAGCCTTATCACCTAAGAATAATTCCTTTTTTATTATTATTCTTTCTTCTTTTTCTATACATTTTTCTTTATATTCTTTTTCTAATTCTTTATTTATAAAATCATTATCAAAAGATAATATCTCACTCATTCTGTTTATTGTATTTACTATATCTTCATTAAAATATTCTTTCATATAAGGTAAAATATCTAATCTTATTCTGTTTCTACTATATATAGTCTCTAAATTTGTTTTATCTATTCTAGGGTTTAACTTATTTTTTTCACAGTATTCTTCTATATCTTTTCTTTCAATTCCTAAAATAGGTCTTATAAATACTCCGTCTCTTTTAACTGGTATTCCTAAAAGCCCCTCTATCCCAGTTCCTCTCATTATTCTCATTAGGATAGTTTCTGCTTGATCGTTAGCGTTATGTGCTGTAGCTATTTTGTTATAGCCATAATCTTTTCTAATCTTTTGGAAAAATCCATATCTTACGTCTCTTCCTGCTGTTTCTGTTGAAACACCTTCTTTTTTAGCAAGGCCTTCAATATCGACTCTTATACTATGGAAGTCTAAACCTAATCTTTTGCAAAGTTCTTTTGCATATTCTTCATCTTTATTAGCTTCTTCCCCTCTTATCATATGATTTATATGTGCTCCTACTATTTTTAAATCATATTCATCTTTTATACTATGTAATAGATGAAGTAAACAAACTGAATCAGGTCCTCCTGAAAGTCCAACTACTACCCCATCGCCTTTTTTAATTAATTCGTTTTTTTCTATAAATTCTTTAAAATTTTTAATCACTAAATCCACTTCCCAAATTATTTTTTCTATAATAATACATTAAACTAAAATCTTCTTTAAGTAAAATAATAAAAGCCGACTTTTGTCAGCTCTTATTATTTAGACTAAATTTTAATATACCGCACTTACTCTAGAGACTACTATTGTCATATCATCTTTTATTCTTCCATTATTAACTCTTTTCGATTCTTCTAATATATCCGTAACAAGATCTCTAGCCCCACTTTTATTTCCCTGTAAATAATTTTCAAGCCACGCTGAATTTCCTACTTCACTTTTACAAACATCTAATACCCCATCGCTTAACGTTATTATAAAGTCCCCATCTCTTAAAGTCTCTTCTAACCCTTCAACCTCCATTCTATCCATAAGTCCAAAAGGTGGCATATTTGAACTTATCTTTTTAATAGTCTTCCCTCTCTTAATAAAACTTGTAGTAGCTCCTACTTTATAAAATTTAACCTTTCCTGTGTATAAATCAATCATATTCATATCTAAAGTTGAATATTTTTCGCTCTCATCAAACTTCATACTCATAATTGAATTAACTGTATTTAAAGATGTATCTATATCAAAACCTGATTGCATAAATTTTTCTACTAAATCAACTGTTATTCTGCTATCTCTACCAGCTTCTGGCCCTGAACCCATTCCATCACTTAAAATAGTTATATATTTTCCGTTTCCAGCCTTTCCAAAAGTATAACTATCTCCAGTATATTTTTCCCCTTCTTTTATATCCATAGCTGCATAAGATATAACTTGATATTTAGGTACTTCTGATAACGTAACTGTACAATCTTTGTTGTTTGGATTAATTCTACATCCATCTTCTCCAAGGGTCATAGGCGTTCTTACTATATCATTAATAATAGGTAAAACGTTCTTTGCGCAATATCTTCCCCCTTCACAGTTTTCCATATTTATTCTTACCTTTAATTTCCCTCCTTTATCTGTATAACAGAATATATCTTTATATTTAATTGAATTTTTATTAAGCTCCTTTCTTACTACTCTTTCTAAATTTCCACACCAACTAACATCTCTTTTAAAATCATCAAACATATGGTCAAGGTTTTTAGATATATTTACTATATGATTAGAAACTATCTTCCTTCCTTCTTCTATCCTCCTTCTCTCAAGTTCTTGAATTTTTGATATATTTACTATATTATCCGCTTCTTTAACAAGTAATCTTTTATGCTTACATTTCTTTTCTAAATCACTAGGAAACTCTGGATAACCCTCCTCTCTACTTTGAATTAATCTTTCTACTGCTATATAAGTTTGATTAAATTCTCTCTTCCAACACCTTACGCCTCTTTCACAAGTGCTACATACTCTATTACTCAAATTATCTATAAGTTCCGTACTTTTATTTTTATATGATAACTTATCATTTTCGGACATATCTTTAATAGATGTAGCTACAAGTTCTAAAGCTTCTCCTAATACTTCTATCCTTTCTGTAAACTCTGCTTTTACCTGTTCTAAATGATTACTACTTAAATTCTCCCCCTTTATTTCATTATCTAATTCTGCCTCTATAACATTTAACACCTTTTTAGGTGATAATAAGAATATCAGACCAGCTAAAACAACTTCACTTGATCCAACTACCGTTAAATCCTTTGAATATAAAGCTAGTATAAAATAAATCAAAATAGATGATAAGAAAGAAAATACCTTTCCTGTATCTTTAAATAAGCCACAAACAAGTCCTATAACTGCATAGAATCCTACACCAGTTATCATGTTTCCACTGCTTATACCAATAACAATTCCCATAGCTACCCCTATAGCTGTTCCATTTGCTGCTCCTCCTAAATAGGAAATAAGCATTATCATAAGATATCCTAGTATATTTCGTATTGATAAATCAAATACTGTAACGCCGCCAACTCCTGCAACCATAAGGCATAATATAAGTGCAATACTTATAAGTTCCTCTACATTAAAGAAGTAATTCGAGTTATATTCATATGCACACCTTAGTCCATAGTTAATCACATAATATATAGGAACTAAAACCACTGTGTTAATAGCTGCTAATGTAAAATTAAGTCCTACAGTATATCCACCAGCAATAAGTCCACTTAATATTTGTACTGTAAACACAATTCCGTAAAGTACATATATTTTAGATTTTCTCTCTAGCTTAGTTAATATAAGACTATATACTAAAAACATCAATATTGTAGCTATGTACCACATAATATCGCTTAATTCATTTATTATAGTAAAGTATCCTATAAATCCAGCTATACTAGATGCTATTACCTTACTTTCACTTCCTGTCATTATCATAGCCATTAAAAATACTATTCCAAAGGGCGCCATCCCAACAATATCTCCTTGGCCTATAAATAAAACAACTCTACTTAAAAGAAAAGTTATTATAAATGTAGCTATAACACTTTTCTGTTCACTTTCAAATCTAACTTTACTCTTATATGTAAAATCTCTCCCTACATTTTTTAAAGCACCACTATTAACTCCTACTTGCATTTTTCTTTTCCCCTTTCCATATTTTGTAAATTAATTATAGCAAGAGGTTTTAAAATAATATGTCGCTATATGTTTTTCTAATTTAATTTTATTCAGACATTATTCCTTCAATCATTTTATTTTTCTATTTTTTTATTTAGTTTTTCGATAATTTATTTATTTTTTTATTTTTTTATTTTTGAAATTACTGTATATAGATAGGCTAACTTGTTATTAATTGAATTATTTTTTATGTTATATTTTTTTATTTTCTTAATTAATATATAAGTTGCTTTGTTTTAGATATGATTTTAGAATTATTTTTAAACGCAAAAAAAGATCTAAGAAATCTTAGATCTTTTGGTGCCGAAGACCGGA